>DIEW01000030.1:57024-57196 GCA_002418825.1 Syntrophaceae bacterium UBA5764
CCGAGGATCCAGACGTTTTTGCGGACCAGGACGTCGGCAAGGCTCAGGAGGTCTTTGGCCTTGGCCTCTTCCCTCCCGGCCAGGTTCGCCTTGAGGCGCGCCACTCTTTCGCGTTGCGCCGCGATTCCCTTTTCGTCGCTCTGGTCGGCGCCGACGAGGTCCGCGACCAGGC
>DIEW01000089.1 GCA_002418825.1 Syntrophaceae bacterium UBA5764
GTGATACAGCCTCTATGCGGCTATCTTTAGCTTAACGTGCATACCTGCTTTAGTAACGAGTGTGATCAGCATTTCGAGACTGAACTTTTCCCGTTTGCCGGTAATCAGATCGGAAACCCGCGACTGACTGACGCCGAAAATCTTCGCTGCTTCGGCCTGAGTAAGTTTTTTTATCTTAATGAATTTCCGGATATCGGCCATCAAATCGGCGCGCATTTGCAATATCGCGGCCTCATCCTTTGAATATCCCAAATCAATAAATACATTGCCCGATGACGCGACAATAGATTTTTTCATAAACTACTCTCCAATTTGCTTGTATCTTTTACGGGCCAGATCAATATCGCGCTGACTCGTTTTCTGGGTTTTCTTTTGAAAGGCGTGCAGCACATAAACAGCGTCGCGAATCTTGGCAACGTAAATCACTCGCCATTCACCCAAAACATGAATGCGGATTTCTTTCGCGCCCGCCCCAACAGCTTGAATTGGTTTCCAATCACGCGGCTCAAACCCATCCTGAATTGCGCGAAGTTCAAAACCTGCCGCGCGGCGCGCTTCTTCCGGAAATTTCCGCAAATCATCCAAACTCGAACCAACGAATTTCAATGCCTTCATGGCCGCTCATCAATTATATAAGTTTTTATATATTTAGCAAGGTAAATTTTATAACTGGATTCCCGCTGGAGTAATACCCTGCGTATGCGGGGCGGGAATGACAGGGGTAGGACGAAATGCGATATGTCTCGTAAAATCAGAATTCTCCCTACCTCCTCTGCATCAGCTCAAAAATGGCGCCGCCGGAGCCTCCAGCATCTAGGTAGGCGAATTTGCCCGGGTCGTGAATTAGGAGCTTTGCTCCGTCTTTTTTTAGCTGGGCTACTTCCGCGTCCACATCATCAACAAAAAATCTGAAATTAACCATTAAAAATTATATTCCTTTTTTGTAAATTTCCCGTCTATGACCAACGCGAAGAACAAGAACATTGTTATCAATTATCGTAAATACTACCCGGTAATCTCCAACACGCATTTTTCTTAATCCGGCGAAGTCACCTTTCAGCACGGGATAAGATTCCGCGCCATCGGAAAGATCCTCTTCTATCTTCTCAATGATCCTGCGTGCCTCTTTTTTATCCAGACGGCTGATATCTTTTATTACCGATTTCTTATAAGTGATATTAAATGCCAAGAGACTTCCTTAATTCTTTCGACGAAATAACTTCATCTTTAGGATTTCTCAAACGGTCAATGGCAATACGCAAATCGGCAAAATCTTCGATGTATGTTTCTATAGCTTTTTGAATATGAAAGGAACGCGGCCTTTCTGTCTCTTTAGCGATGTCATCCAGATTTTTAGTTAATTCCTCGGGCAGCCTTATAGATACGGTAGCTTTCATAACATAAAACCTTTCTTCTTAATACTTGTAATACAGTGTATACTAATAATTACTAGCATGCAAGACGTTTTTAAAACTAAAGAATCAATGCTGATAGCCCTGCGGTGGCGTGATACTGTAAGGACAAAACGCAAAGAGTAAACTCTTGAAATATCGGTATTTTTTCTATTACCTCCTCTGCATCAGCTCAAAAATGGCGCCGCCGGGACCTCCGGCGTCGAGATAGGCGAATTTGCCCGGGTCATGAATCAGGAGCTTTGCTCCGTCTTTTGTCAGCTTGGCAACTTCCGCGTCCACATCGTCAACAAAGAATCCGATGTGATGAACGCCTTCTCCCCATTTATCCAAAAATTTGGATTGGAAAATTCTTCCCTCGACACACTGCACAAGTTCGACTTCCATCGGCCCCACATAGGCAAAGGCCATGCGGATTTTCCAGGGGCGGCCTTTTACATCCGTGCCGCCGTTTTCCTGGTATTTCCAGGGGCCAAGGCCGTAAAGACGCGACCACGCCTCGACCGTTTTATCGATATCCGTCACCGCGTAGCTGATATGATCAATCGATTTTATTTTCATTTTTCAATTTTCCTTTGCAAAAAATATTCACCCTCCCTCAATCCCGCCCGTCAAGAGCGAAAAGATTTACAGGCGATGTTTATATTTTCTTTTTTACTTCTTCCACAATCTTCGGCAGTATCGTGCCGGTTTTACCCTTAATCAGGTAATCGGAAATGCCTTCGTGCGTAAGCGGCGTGGGGTCGGCATTGATTTCCACAATGATTGTTTTTCTGTTTTGATGATAACTTTTGGCTATTCTCGGCAGCATGGCAAAAGGATAAACCACCGCCGAGGTGCCGCAGATGAGCATCACATCGCACCTGCCGACTTGGGCCTGGCTTTCAGTGGAAACATCGGCGGGAATGGCCTCGTGAAAATGAACAATATCGGATTTCAAAACACCGCTGCATCTTTTGCAGTAAGGAGGCAGGCGGTCTTCCGCCAATAATTTATCAAGCTCATACTCGACGGGGTCAAACCGCGTATCACAGGAAAAACATCTCAAAAGCGAAATATTTCCATGATAATCGAGCACGCTTTTACTCCCCGCTTTCTGGTGCAGGTTGTCGATATTCTGCGTGATGACGGATTTCAAAAGCGACATCTTCTCCAGCTCAGCCAGGGCAAGATGCCCCGGGTTGGGCTGGGCTTTGGTCAGCTCATTAATCCAGCTGGTGCCCGTCAAGCGCTCTATCCAGTATTGTCTGGGGTTTTGCTGAAACTTGAAGTAACTTTCATAGGCCTGCTGTTCGGCTTTGGGATTTTTTGTCCAGATGCCGTTGGGGCCGCGGAAATCAGGAATGCCCGATTCGGTGGACATGCCCGCGCCGGTAAGCGCCACCGCATGCCTGCTTTTGATAATCAGTTCGGCTGTTTTGGAAATTAGTTCTTCCATGCTCATTCCTTAACAGATTGCCATCCCTGTTTTTCTCTTCGCCATTTAACCGCAACTACGTCCTCCGCTGCCGGTAAATGGCCATGGCGGAACTGACCAAATCTTTTTCCGGAACAAACTCCTTATCCTTTCCCTTGCGGTAAACCTTCACCGCTTCGACAGGGCACGTAACGGCGCAGATGCCGCAACCGATACAGCGGTCCAAATCGACGCGGGCGGTATCATCAACGGAAATGGCCTCCATGGGACAGCGCTCCACACACATTTCACAGCCGGTGCAGTCATCTTCGCTGACACGGGCAAAAAAGTTGCTGTTGACCATCTCGGCAGGCCTGGAGCAGGCCTTAACCGCCCGCAACGGGCCGCAGCAGCAGGTGCAGCACATGCACATGGCATTCGGCTCCTGTGAAGCGCCCAGCTGGCATACCAGGCCGCTTTCCTTTCCCTTTTTCAGAATGTCCAGGGCTTCTTCCCTGGAAATATAGCGGCCGAGGCCGTTTTCCACAAAGTAATGCGTGCCGCCGCCAAAATGAAAGCATACTTCCATAGGATGGCTGCACGGCTTTTGCTGAAGCGCGGAAAGCCTGCGGCACATGCAATCGGATATCGCGATGTATTTGGCGGCGCGGATTGTTTCTTCAATGCTTTCGTACGGCATGACCTGCGAGCCCGGCGCAACCGCTTCGCCGATGGGAATCGTCCGCAGGTCCTTTGTCGTTCCTTTAAGCCATGTGTTTTTATAAAGAATCGGCTCGAACTCTGCCCAGTCTTTAACCAGTTCCGGCGTCAGGCGGTTCATCTGCAGTTCGATAATTCCCACTAAAAACGCCGTGGCCATGTATTTGTAATTTCCGTTCCTGCCGGTGCGGAAAACCTGCCCCTTTTGAGACATTGCATAGAGTTTCTTTTCCCATTCCTCGGCAGCGCCTCCGCTCCGCGCCGCGATTTCCGCGGCGGTTTCCGGACGCATCGTGAGCTTCATAAACATCTCCGCCTCGTCCGGCGTGAAGATTTTTTGCAGTATTCTCAATTCAATGCCTGATTCCGTATTCACCGGGTAACGCTGGGGCATGGTGTCCAGAAATTCAGCCAGGCGCTGGTAAACATCTTTCATAATCTTACGCTCTTCCCCCGTTACGCGCCAAAAACCGCGGAAGCCGAACAGGGCAGCCCGCGGCAACGGCGCTTACTTTCCATTTTTCTTAATAGTATTTTCCCGCGATATATTCGCTCAACTGATTGATGAGGAAATCTTTGTTGGAAATGACCGATTTCACAACATCGCCGATGGAAATAATGCCGA
>DIEW01000091.1 GCA_002418825.1 Syntrophaceae bacterium UBA5764
TTCTTGGAGATAATTTCCCAGCTTTGATCTTTACTGCCGTCGTTGACGAGAATGACATCAAAATCCAGATTTTTATCGCGGAAAAACGAAACAACGTTATCGATAGTACGGCCAACTATCTTTTCGCTGTTAAAAACAGGTATCACAACACTATGTTTCATGACAATTACCTAAATACCGTTATTGCTTGCAAATTGTTGCAGTAAAATCCTAATTTTCAAGCCAGCGTTTACGGAATGCCGCGATTTCATCTTCCGTGTAAAAATGACGCGCATAGCGTGAACTGTATTCTTTATCCAAGTATGAGGCGGGAAGCGGTAACGTTTTAAACTGTTCATAAAGTTTGCGGTAGGGCTTTTCTTCTCCGACGTTTGTGCTGATAATGGAAAAACTTTCCATACCCATAAATTCACGGAAAGCATTTTCTGCTACCCGGTTGAGGTCTTCCATGCGAATAATCATCAGGTTGACCCGGGGGGTGAATGTGTATATGTGATACCCGTTGGTTTTGTCGAACGGCGTTTTAAATATATCTATGCCCCAGATTGGTTTAATCTGGTTATCAAACCACTGCCCGGGATCGTTATCACCGGATTTTTTAAAAAACATTTTTTGCAGGTCTTCCAGTTTGAGTTCGCCGGATTTCCATTGTTTTTTCCAGTCCGGAATATATTCGTCAATAAGCTGGAAAAAGGTGCTGATTTTTTTTGCCACTGGGTCACGGACCAGGCTGATTACGTTCCAGTATTGTTCGTGATTATTGTCTATTTGCTGTCTTATTTTTTTGCCTTCCAGCAATTTTTGGATGGATGCGGTCGGGTCTGTTCTTATTTGTTTGATACGTTCTATCCGCTGGTCTATTTTCTCTAATATATGAGCGTGATAAACCGGAGTTGAGATTTCCAGTTCCTTGAATTTTTTCTCCAAAGACAGATGAAGGCTTGTTGAACCGACTTTTCCCGACTGGAAAATGATTACCGGCCTATTCATGCGTGAATTAAATTCATTTCGCGTATCAAATGTTTTCATTTCATAGGTTGATGGATTTTTTTCCAGGAGAGAGATTTCTTTTACCGCGTCTGCCGTAGCCTTTAGATAGGCGTAACCATATCTTTGATCCGGCTCCAGATAAGCTCCTTCCGCCCATTCGTTCCAGGCGTTGATGAATAGTAAGCGCTTTTCCGGGCATTTTTCCCGCAGCGTAACCTTTGCGGCATTCAGCAGCCAGTTTTTATATAATTCCGGGCTGGAGAAAGCGAAGGTATAGCCGCATCCGGGTTTGCGTGCTTCATTATCCCAACCTGGAAAAACCGTTTTGAATAACTTGTATTCGGCTGCTGAAGCTGAAGAACATTTTTTAACAATGTCTTTGTAATCAACAATGTTGCCGCTGTAATTGGGGTTGGCAATTTTTAATAAATGACTGATGTCAGGCAAAGCGATATTATGTGGAGGAAACTCAACAGCCGCATCAAAATTCACTTCACGGGGGTCTGTAAACCAAAATGTTTGCGCGGCAATTAAATAGGGGGCGGCTATGCCGTTGGCCTGGCAATATTCGCGCCAGCGCTCAACTGTTTCTGAAACATTGGAAAGGATATTTGGCCTATATATTATCAGGACCGGACGGCCATTAATTCGAAGATAGCGTTTATCCTGGAAAAGGGGAAGAATATCTTTTATAAACCGAAGGTTACTTTCCGGTGAATGTTCTTGGGCAATCAGGATGTCATTTTCCTGGCCATCCCAGCGACGTGTCCAGTTCTCATTAGCCCAGCAAACGCAGAAGGGGAAATCTTCCTTGCTTTCCAGGAATAAATCTAACGGTTTTCTCAGGAGGCGTTGCCCGTTAAACCAGTAGTAGTGAAAGCAAAATCCATAAATTCCATGCTTTTTCGCCAGTTCAATTTGACGCTTCTGAATTTCCGGAACGCGCAGGTCGTAGAATCCAAGCTCACCCGGAAGCCGCGGCTGATAATGTCCCACAAATTGTGGCGTTGCTTTAGAAACATTCATCCATTCGGTAAAACCTTTACCCCAGAACTCGTCATTAAGAGGAATGGGGTGAAATTGCGGGAGATAAAAAGCGATTAGCTTGATTGTTGATTCTTCTGAAGAAACATTTTCGTCCGAAAGCGGCACATAATCATCTTTTATTTTTTTGCAGGCCATTGATACCAGTTGTTCGTATATTTTTTTATGCGCTGTGTCGGTTGTTTGAAGTGCTGCGTTAGTTGTTTGGAGCACTGCATTAATATTGATGCGATTATGCAAGCGTAAAAACAAACCCTGCATGCCTTCTCTGCGCAAAACGGAGGGAACTTTGTGGATATTAGTTAATCCGTAGAATAAGCCGGATAAAATTTTTTTGAATATCCGCAGTGGATGCGTAAGAAGCGTAAATATTTTTCGTAAAATATAACGTAAGCGTTTTTTTAAAAGATTATTAAGCCGCTCTTGCAGTTGGGCAAAAGACTCCTGTGAAATTTTCAGCTCATCGTGTAGTTTAGCGTAAGATTCCTGCGATATTTTCAGTTCATCTTGGAGTTTAGCGTAAGATTCCCGTAATTTTTTAAGGTCATCCTCGATTGTCCGAATAGTATTTGTTTTTTGTTTTATTATATCGTTCAGTTCAAAAACCTGATTCAATAATCTTTCGGTTTCCAGCGTCGTTGATGCCAGTAATTTTTTGTATCTTTCAACATCTGTTTCAAAATTCGGTTCGAACTTATCGAGTGATGAGCGCTCTTGCTTATCAAGGGATGACAAATAGACAGGACCTGCCTGCAGGCATAGTTCCTTATAAATTTGAATTAAATTCTGCGGCGCATTTGAGGCGAGAAGGTCATTAATTTTTCCGGAACTGTGCCGTAAATCAACGGAGATTGTTTTACATGCCTTGGCCAAAGTTTCATCGTCAGCTTCAATTTGCAGAAAATTGAGCAGTCGCCGCAGCTCGGATTGGGGGTCATGAAAATATGAATCAAAATGAGTAATGATTCTATTTTCATCCTCAGCGGCGGCAAGTAATTGCTGGGAATATGTTAACCAAAGCGCGTAAGAAAAAGTATTCGAAGCGTAGCCGCGCCGACTGAGAGAAAGATAAACATCATAGGGATTGCGTAAACAGACAATAATTTTCAGGCCAGAAATGTGCGCCTGCCAGAAGGGCAGGGTTAAGGAATTTCTTGGGTCTTTCCAGCCCCAGAGATGATAAGCGGAGAATTCTTTAATAAGTTTACTGGCACGAGAGTGAATATGCAGGAGCCGGGGGTCTTTTGTCCAGCCGTCACCAAATAGGGGTGGTAAATCCCAGCTTCCGTTAAAACATGCCAGAATTTCTTCGTTGATTATTCTGAACTTGTCGTTTTCCCAAAACCCCTCAGGATTATCTCCTGCTGGTGGAATCAAATCTTTTTCTTCACCAAGATGCACGCCGCATATATTGAGCATTCTTGCAATCATCGATGTGCCCGATCGATGCATTCCTGCAATACAAATAACCATATTAATCTCCAAAGTTGAATCAGTTATTCAATAAAATCATTAAACATGTTTTTTTACATGAAGAATTCAAATTTTCAAGCAAAAAAAGGGTATTTAATAAGGCTCTTATTAAGCCAGAGTTTTGTTCCCTGTTTAGTTTTAAAATATGCCTAGGACGTGCGCTCAAATTTATAGTTAAAATAATCAATGTCCCTCTGGTATAAATTTTGAACAATGGCGCGGGTTTCCTGTGTGTAATACTCGCTGTAGTGTTTGTGATTTGACCTATTCATTATACGGTTTAGTGGCTTAATTTTTTGCTGGTCAATTCCAATTCTGTCGCATATTATCCCAAAATCAGTTTGAAAGCTTTCAAAACGGCCGACAAAATCAACGGCAATTTTTTCGTTTTTATCTGTAAGATAATATAATTGATCCCATTCTAATGTGATTAGACGGGGGTTATTAATATTATTGATATTATAAAGGATATGGACAAAATCATCAAAAGAACGGGAATTTTTTATAAAAAATTCCCATTTTGAGTGGTTTTTTTCGTATCTTTTAAGTCTGGCGAGAAGATGGATAAAATCGTCAAATGAACTGGTGTTATGTAGAACATATATCCAGATTCCTAAAGTACGGGCTTTTTCATATCTATTGCGGTTGCGTTCACTTTTATTTCTTTCCCTCCATTTAATCCTTCCCGCCTCTTCAATCATATTGTACCAGGAAACCAGCCGGTCCCAGGGATTACGAACGAAAGCAAAGCTGAAGTATTGATTCCAGTCGTCCAAAGTTTCTATTCCAACCTTGACCGAACTATGCCGCGTCCCGACTGTTTTCATGTCATCGAATTGCGCGCGCAATATGTTTTCTATTGTCGAGCCCGCGGTTTTTTGAATATGGATAAATGCTATTTTTTGGGACGGAGATATCAACATGATTATTTACGCATGAAAAAATATTTTCAAAAACGACGGCTTTTTATTCAAAAATTTAATCTACTTCCATATCGTCTTCTTCTTGACTTTTGACGGCATCCTCTTTCTCGGAAAGACTGCTCCATATTTCTTTGATTTGCTTTCGTGTTGACGAAAACCATTCCGGCGTGCCTATGCCCAAAAGCTTTTTTCCATCAGCCACGATTACCGAAGATTCGCCGTAGCAACCTACCTTGTCAAGGTTTTTGCTGAAGATTAATACTAATATCTTGTTTTGAAGCAAATCAAGAAAACGGGCGGCTGTTTTTAAATCAAGCGGTATAAGCCCTGCGGCGTCTATCATGACCCATTGCGAGTTTGAATTTGCAGCGGCGATAAAGCTCAGCAGGAATTTGTTTCCGGCGTCTATGCTGTCCCACAATTTTTGGTTGATTTGCTTATTCAGTTCCGCAGGAAATTGTTCCGTGAAATTGCGCCATGTTTGCTCATCGGGAAAATAATTTTTAAGATCCGTCCACTTTGCGTTTGGCTCTAAATTCAGCAACTGACGCATAGACCGGTAAGGACAGCTATGGTCGCTAATGACGATTTGCGATGAATTAAGCGCGCTTTTCACCGCCTGTTTTGAGCTTCCCAGAAGCAAATTTATTATTTCCGGCAGAGTATAATAATTCAGTTTCGTTTTTAAAACCAATGCCAGGCGGTTTCCTCTGGCAAGCGAGACGCTATTCGTGCCGCTTTTTAACAAGTTTTCTGAATTGTCGGAAGTGATAGTTACTTCATAGGCTTCTTGAGGAGGGCATTCTCGAAAGTCATTATTTTTAGGAGGATTGACAAATTGGAAATGCCGCCGCGCCTGAGGGTAAAATCGATTGGCGGATGTTATAAGAGCAAAACTGGCGCGCAAATTTATCATGGCGTATTGCAGGGCAAGCAGATACACAAGCAGTTTTCCCCATCCGGATTTATCCTGCATGATGTTCACGCCCATGGCAATAATGATTAAACCGATGATAATGGCCATAAAAATCCCGCTGACCAGTTCGCTGTCAAAGGGTGTGCGCAAGCGGTTTTCATAAGCATCGAGCTCCCGTTTTATCGGTCCGGAAGAAAGAGCTTTATTGACAAATTTAGTGTCTGAAACGCCGGGGAACTGATGTTTGAAGTGCTTTAGCAGTTTTTTGTACTCGCCTCCCGACACCGGCAATACTTTATCATATTTGGCAGAATGGAAGGCGCCCGCTTTGCTTATTTTATATTGAAAATAACTGTAAAAAATCAGGATGACCGCGATGCTTGTAGTCAGTAAATGTTCCAGATAAAAAAGGACAATGACCGCGAGAATGAAAGTAAGCCCTGGTATGACCAGCATAAAAAGCGTGCGCAAGAAGCGGCCGCAAAACCTCGCGTCAATTCTGGCCAGCCGGGCGAGGTATGTGTTGATTTCCGGGGCGTTTCCTTCAATGGAAAAAATATTTTCCTTTTCCCCCAGCAGGCAAAAAACACGTTGAGAGCAGAATTCCTCGTACAGTCTTGCGATTTTCAAGCCATGTTTTTTGTAGAAGTAAGTGCATAGCGCTGACAAGCTGAGAGACACAGCCACGAATAGACTTCCGATTGTCAATAGGCTCAACGAAGTCCGCGGGTCAAAAGAATAACCCGCCATAGTGATAATTTCTCCGGAAGAGAAATGTCTCGCGTAATAGATGATTATGAAAAAAACCTGGACCTGAAATATAATACCCAGAAAGCCGACAACCAGAATGAATAATGAGGAGCTTTTATAACGCCAGATTGAGTCGGAAATAAACCAGCCCAAAAATGAAAAATATGATTTTATTTTCTCCGGGATAATATTTGTAATTTTTTTGTAAGATAAAATATTTTTTGGCATTTTAAAAATGTAATTTTTTTAAATTACGGATTAATTGTCATGTTTTTATTTTAAAATTTTTAAAAAAGTTATTGGTTGCTATTTCTGGTTGATTTCGCGGTAAATTTAAACCAGAGGTTTTTTGTTGCTCTCAGTAAAGGCAAAAGTGTAAGGCGCAGCCAAGGACGTTGATTTATTAAAAGCTTTAAGCTTCCTATTTTAAGGGACAGATGATAGTGAATTACATCTGATATGTCCCTCCAGAAGGTTCGATGGTGGCCGTAATCCGCCAGGGGTAAATCTGTTTTGGGAAATGATTTGAATCTGCGCAAGCCGTTTTTGGCGTTTATGGTGGCTTGAAGAAAACCATGGCCGAACCAGCGATCCGGTTCGAGGTGACAGCCTTCCGCCCATTCGTTCCAGGCATTGATAAATATGATTTTATCGCTGTCATTACCTTGCTGAATTTTGTCTATGGTGGAGGCAAGCCAGTACTCATAGTTTTCCGGGGTTGCGTTTTGCACCACAAGCGCGCGGTTTCCGGTTCTTGCCGTGTTATCCCATGATGGGAAAACTGTTTTAAAAATCCGTGAACCGCTGTAGGTGCGGTTGAGATAAGATTGAGCGATTGGGGCATACTGTATTACATTGCCTTGAAATGGTTCAAAAAATTCAATCGCGGCATTGATGTTTTCCGGCTTTTGTAAATTATGCGGAGGGAATTCCACGCCGCTGTCAAATCCGAAATCGGAGTAGTTTTCGTTGCCGTAGGTGAGCGCGGCGCATACATGAATCTCGCCTAATCCGGCAGAGCGGCAGTAATCACGCCATGTTTGCAGTGTTTTGTTTACGTCGGGCAGGTGCTGTGGCCTGTAAACAATCAGGAATAGTTTGCCATCCACTCGTATGTAGCGCTTATCACGGAAAAACGGGACCAGCGATTTAATGAAATTAAGATTATCTTCCGGCAAGTATTTTTGTTCGATGAGCACTTCGTGGTCTGAGGCGTCCCAGCGGCGTGTCCAATCCTCGTTAGCCCAGCACAGGCAAAAGGGCATGTCACTTTGCTCATCAGCAAGCATGTCATCGAGCGGCAGATTTAATACGCGCCTGCCGGAAAACCAGTAATAGTGATAACAAAAGCCATCAATGCCGTATTTTTTAGCTGTTTCAATTTGTTCTCTGCGGGTCTGGCGCACGCGTAAGTCATAGAATCCAAAATCACCAGGCAAATGCGGCTGATAATGGCCCGCAAAAAGGGGTTTAGCTTTTGTAACGTTTGTCCATTCTGTAAAACCTTTTCCCCACCATTGGTCATTTTCCGGCGTAGGGTAAAACTGCGTCAGGTAAAACGCAATCAATTTAGGCGAGTGTGTGTGTCCTGAGACTGGTTCAATTAATTTCAAGTAATGACCTATAACTTATTGTAATTACGTGGATTTAACGTGGAAAATTTTTTCCAATATTTATGAAAAAAGTATTTCTTTAAAAAGGTTTTTATACAGCTCCGCCGTCTGGATTACATCAAGCAACGCATGTATGGCGTCACCACACATGCGCAAGTCACAATAAAAAAGCCCGGTTCTTTATCCTGAACCAAGGCTAACATAAACTCTGCGGAGAAAGAAATCTTTAAAGGTAACTGCTTTCGCCGCATCCATGAGAAAATTTTGTAAAATACATAATAAAAATAGCTTTACGTGTCAAGGGGATTTTGGCCACATTTTTCATAATTTCTGAGGGTTTGCATTATTTTGACAAAAAGCAAGGCGTAAGTAAAAGCGGCGGTCTTTGGCGGCTTTTTGTTACCCGTTCAGGGTTTGTGCCGGTTAATTTTTCTTGTGCCAATCCAGGCGCCGGTTGTTGAAAGTATTTCGATGGATTTTTGAGAAAATTTTTCATTTAATAAAATTGTATCCGAATTAAGCAGTTTTTGAATGTTTTGGTCAATCAAAGGCTCATTTAAGAGAATTTTATGGCCAACTTCTTCAAAAAGCATGATAAAATCGTCATGTCTCATGCGATTAGCATACATATATTTATTTCCGGCAATTAAATTCCATTTTTTATCGCTGAAGGAAAGAAAATTGATTGGAGAAATTGATTTATCGGTATGAGAAAAGTGGTCTGTGTAGTCAATAACGTGAAGAAATAAACCGTCATTCTTTGTTATTCGATTTCCTTCTATCAGGATGTCGATTATCTTTTTTCTCGGGATGTGCTCGAAAACGGCGCATGAAGTGTGATAATCAATGGATTCATGGTTTATTGTTGTTTTTGATGCGTCGGCGGGAGCAAAATACTGAATATTTGAAATTTTAAGAAATTTGTCCAAATTAAATTGTTGCGACTGGAAGTAAGATTTGATTTTACTCCATCTGCTTTTTACCAAAAAAGCGCCAAAAATCCTTTTAATTTCTTCTTCTTTTTGAAAAATAACGGCGAGATCTCTTCTCAATAGTTCTTCTTTTAAGTACGGATTAATATCAACGGTTATTATGTTTTCTGCCCCCATCAAAAAGTAGGCGATAGGAACAAGCGGGGCTCTGCCCGTTCCCACTTCAAAGAATGTTTTGCCTTTTGGTTCGAAACCCAAAGAAATGATTTTTTTCCATGCGTCACAGGCAAGTAAAATCCGCGGCAAAGGATCAGGCGCTTTAAGCCCGCCGAATTTTTTTTGCGTCCAGTAGTATAAAGAATAGGATAGGGGAGAAGGGACAAGCGCGATTGAATTCTGCAGGATGCTTTTCAACTTCCAATTCACAGTTTATCCCTTTAAAGTAAGTTGAGTAAGATAATATCATTGTTTGTTTTTTTTCGACAGGAAAATTCAAAAATTCGTTTGTCAGGGGTGAATATTTTTTATTTATTTGATTCTTTATGAATCATTTTAGGCTGGCCGTGAGCGGGTTATTTTTTCTGAAAAAACATAATGGGCTGCGCCTGCCTTGTGGAATCAGAAAGAAACTTTCTAAAATAGAATAAATTCTCATAAGCTGATTCAGCATATTTCTTTGGTATAAAACTCTCGCCATAAAAGTCGGGCTGCATTGCCCCGCCGCCGCAAACGCCTTCTCTGTTTGAGTGCACGAATTCTCCCCGATCGTACCGTGCACGGGCATCAGAAAAGTCATCAAACATTTTGGATAGGGCGTCTAAATAACCGGATACGTTTCTTCTTTTTAACGATTCGCA
The DNA here is from genome assembly GCA_002418825.1 of Syntrophaceae bacterium UBA5764. Lineage (GTDB taxonomy): Bacteria > Desulfobacterota > Syntrophia > Syntrophales > Smithellaceae > UBA4810. The sequence goes on from DIEW01000091.1 coordinate 9,499, forward strand.
ATAATCGAAAAACCACCTTCCTCGCGTTGTCAGGGCAACAATTCCTGCCGGAGCGAGTAATCTGTGAAATTCGTGCATCCAGCGCTTGCATGCCTCTTCGGACAGGTGTGAGAAGACCGAACAGCCTATAATATAATCAAATTTTTCATTGGGAAAATTAGTCGGTGGAAATGGCGCCGTCACTTGAAAATTTTCACTGCGAAAAGTTTTTCTGCAAATTTCAACGTAATCTTCCATAACGTCTATGCCGTAAATGTTTTCCGGCGGCAGTTCATACAAGAAAAATCTGGTTATTCTTCCCCATCCCGCCCCAAAATCAAGCAAACGATGTTTAGCTTGCAGGGGTGAGCCCAGCTCGCAGAAAGTATCGGTACAATCCTTATAAAAAATAAATGCTTCTCTTAATGCGTAAATACCGGCGTGGCCTGTAGTGTCTCTTTGCATTTGTTCCGGAGGAAATCCGGGCAATTTAATTCCATCGTAAATTACGGGGGGATTCAGATAACTGGAACGCATAACTTTAAACCGTTTATTATAATGTGTTCCGGTTAAATACCGGAAATACCGAATGGCTTTTGTTAAGTTTATCAGGTGAGATTTTACGGACAAAATCATGGCATTAAATTTCCAATTTTCTCCTTCTTTTTTTAAAAAGGCCTGTTTTGGGGCAATCTGTAGTGTTCACGAAACATGGTGTAGATACTATACGTTAAATTCAAGCTCAACAATTATTTGATTAATTTAAATTATAGCGTTTTTTCAACAAACAAAAGAGGAAAAAATATTCCGGGAAAAATTTCAAAGGTGCTGGAAAGTCTTGAAATTATTGGAAAGGGACGAACCTTTTGCTAATGGCAATCTGTGGGCTGGAATTGATAAAAAAATATTTAGCAAAAATGGTTAATTAAAATTTTGTTTTTACGCTGGTTTCCTGGAAAAATTAAATATTTCATAAATCACCAGTTGAATGTGTTTGCGTAATATTGTATTGGAATAAAAAATATTCCCTTTAACAAGGAGAAAATCATGTGGGAATACACGGATAAAGTAAAAGACCACTTTCTCAATCCGAGAAATGTGGGTGAAATTGAAAACCCCGATGGCGTGGCGGAAGTAGGTTCGCTGGCCTGCGGCGACGCTTTGAAACTGACGTTCAGGCTGGATGAAAACAAAAGAATTAAGGAAGCAAAGTTTAAAACGTTTGGCTGCGCCAGCGCTATCGCTTCTTCTTCGGCGCTCACCGAAATAATCAAAGGGATGACGTTGGATGAAGCGCTAAAAGTAACAAACAGGGATATCGCCAAATATCTGGGCGGCCTACCGGATGAAAAAATGCATTGTTCGGTGCTGGGCAAACAGGCGCTGGAAAAAGCCATTGAAAATTATCGCGGCCTTCCCGCGGCAAAAACGGACGAAAAAGTAGTGTGCGAATGCTTCGGCGTCACAGACAGGGAAATAGAAAAGGCGATACGCGAGAATAATCTGACCACGGTGGAAGAGGTTACCAACTACACGAAAGCCGGGGGCGGCTGCGGCAGTTGCCATGAGGAAATACAGGCGATTATTGAAAAAGTAAAAAAAGAGGCAAAGCCTGATGTTAAACCGAAGATGACGAACCTGCAGAAGATTCAGTTGATTCAGGAAACGATAGAAAGGGAGATAAGGCCGTCGCTTAAGCATGACGGAGGAGACATAGAAATTATCGATATTATCGGCAACCGCGTTATGGTGGCGACGCGCGGCGCTTGCGCTACCTGTAAGGCGTCCAATATCACGTTGAAAAATTTTGTGGAGCTGAAATTGCGCGAGTTTGTGGCGCCGGATTTGGTGGTAGAGGAGGTGGAACAATGAGCGTCATTTATCTGGATAATAATGCGACAACACAGGTGGCCGAAGAGGTATTGGAAGCCATGCTCCCGTATTTCCGGGAATTTTACGGCAATCCTTCCAGTATGCATACTTTCGGCGGTCAGGTAGGTCAGAAAATCCGCGCGGCCAGAGAGCAGGTTGCCGCGCTCATCGGCGCTTTGCCGGAAGAAATAATCTTTACCAGCTGCGGCACGGAAAGCGATAATTCGGCCATACAATCGGCATTGCTAACCAGACCGGATAAAAAACATATTGTCATCAGCCGCGTGGAGCACCCCGCTGTTCACGCTCTCTGCTCGCATTTAAGCACGCAGGGTTATAAAGTGACGGAACTTCCCGTGGATAAAAACGGCATGCTGGATCTGGAAAATCTGGGGAAAAGTTTGACGTCCGATACGGCNNGCACGGAAAGCGATAATTCGGCCATCCGTTCGGCGCTGACCACGCAGCCGGATAAAAAGCACATAGTAACCAGCCGTGTCGAGCATCCGGCGGTACGCGCTTTGTGCGCGCATCTGTCCACGCAGGGGTACCGTATTACCGAGCTTCCCGTGGACAAAAATGGCATCCTCGATTTGGAGAATCTGGAAAAAAGCATGACGCCGGATACAGCGGTGGTTAGTCTGATGTGGGGCAACAATGAAACGGGCGTTATTTTTCCTGTGGAAGAGGCGGCGGCAATGGCACACGACAGAGGGATATTATTTCACACGGATGCCGTCCAGACTGTGGGCAAGATACATATAAACATGAAAAACAATGTCATCGATATGCTTTCTATTTCCGGTCATAAACTCCACGCGCCTAAAGGAATTGGCGTTTTATACATCAGACGCGGCACAAAATACGTTCCTTATCTTATCGGCGGGCATCAGGAAAAGGAACGGCGTGGCGGAACGGAAAACGCTCCCTCGATTATCGGACTGGGAAAAGCCTGCGAACTGGCCGCAAAAAATATGGAAAAGGAAAACACGTATGTAAAAAAACTGCGGGATAAGCTGGAAGCGGAGCTTTTAAAAAGAATACCGCAAAGCCGCGTGAACGGCGATACCAATGATCGTTTGCCCAATACTACGAACATCAGTTTTGAATATGTGGAAGGGGAGGCCATACTGCTGCTGATGAACGAACTGGGCATATGCGCTTCTTCCGGCTCGGCCTGCACTTCCGGCTCTTTGCAGCCATCGCATGTTCTGCGCGCGATGGGCGTGCCTTTTACCATGGCCCACGGCTCCGTGCGCTTCAGTTTAAGCATTTATAACACGGACAAAGAAATTGACTTTGTTATTGAGAAAATGCCGGGAATTATCGAACGCCTGCGCGGCATGTCGCCTTTCTGGAATCAGTCCTGCACCAATCAATAATGCGAAAAATGATTAATAGTAAATTCGTGGTGACTTTATTATTTAAATGCAGAAGACGGTGAGTGTTGCGCCAATAAGCGCGCAAATTCATCCGGCGGTATAGGTTTACTGAAATAAAATCCCTGAATTTCATCGCAGGATCGCTGACGTAAAAATTCCAGTTGTTCTTCTGTTTCCACCCCCTCGGCGACTACCGTAAGGCTCAAAGTTTTGCCCATGGCAATAATCACTTCCGTAATGGCTTTATCTTCCGTGTTTTCCGGTATGTTGCGGATGAAAGAACGGTCAACTTTGAGAGTATCCACGGGGAAATGTTTGATTTGAGCAAGAGAAGAATAGCCGGTACCAAAATCGTCAATAGCCAAACGCACCCCCAGTTTTTTTATTTGCGTCAAAACGGAAATCATGCGCCCGGGATTGTGCATAACCATGCTTTCTGTGATTTCCAATTCCAGAAGCTCGGGTGCCATTCCTGAATCTTTCAGGGCTTTTTCTATATCCTCAATAAGATTTTCATCCACAAGCTGACGCAATGATAAGTTGACGGCCATGCAGACCGGCGGCAGGCCTTCTTTTTGCCAGGCGACATTTTGCATACACGCGGTTCGCAAAACCCAGCGGCCTATGGGGATAATAAGGCTTGTTTCTTCAGCCACGGGAATAAACTGCATGGGGGTAACTTGCCCCAGCTTGGGATTATTCCAGCGCAGCAGCGCTTCCACGCCCGTGATTGTTCCTGTTTTAAAATCAAGTTTTGCCTGATAGACAAGCGCCAGCTCGTTTCTTTCCAGAGCAAAACGAAGCTGCGTTTCGATGGAAAGCCTTTCGACAGATTGAGGCTTTATATCTGAGGAATAAAGTTGAAAATTATTCTTTCCTGCTTCTTTGGCAGAATACATGGCGATATCGGCGTTTTTCATAAGGGTCTGTTCATCATCGCCGTCTTTAGGGTAGATGCAAATGCCAATACTGGCGGTGACGCGGCATTCCTGGGACATGATTGAAACGGGTTTCATTGCCTCTGCTAAAAGTTTGTGAGCCACGGTGATGGCCTGTCCCGCGTCGTTTATTTCTTCAATCATGGCCACGAATTCATCACCACCCAAACGGGCGACAACATCCGTGGCGCGAAGTGTTTGGCGGAAACGCACCGCAATTTCCTGCAGGAGCTGATCGCCGGCTTCGTGACCCAGTGTATCATTGATAATTTTAAAGCGGTCTAAATCAATAAAGAACACAGCCAATTTGCGGTTGTAGCGCTTTGCCGCCTGAATGGCGTGATTTAATAACTGGCCAAACAATGTCCGATTGGGAAGCCCTGTTAGGCCGTCATGTGTGGCCAGATACTGAATTTGTTCTTCCTGGCGCTTTCGTTCAGTAACATCGCGGGCAATGCCCCTAAATCCAACGGATTCACCTTGAGCATTCCTGATTAAATTGACGGATATTTCATTATATGTTCTTGTGCCATCCTTTTTGAACAAAGCAAGGTCATATGATTTAATCGGTTTTCCTGTTTGGTAGATATTCGAAAAAAGATTAAAGAGTTCTTTATATGTTTTTTCGTCAACAAAGAGACTTGATTTTTTGCCGATTATTTCTTCACACGAATACCCGGTATTTCTACATTCCGCGTCATTAACAAAAGTGAATCTGCCGCTTAGATCCGTCTCAAAATATCCGTCTTCCATTTGCTCGATAATGGTGCGATACCTTTCTTCGGACTGGCGGATTTGTTCTTCCATTTGTTTGCGTTCGGTGATGTCGCGGGAAACACCGCGGAAGCCGATAGCCTTGCCTTGAGCATCTTTTATCAGGGTTACCGATGTTTCGTAAATTACCGGCGTGCCGTCTTTCTTAACAGAAAATATCTCCATGGATTCAATTGGTTTGCCGGTCAGAAAAAGTTTAGTGTAGGCCTGCGACGCTTTTTTATAATTATCTTCGTACGGCATGTGTTGCCGGCTGTTCATTCCGATTATTTCGTCTCTGGAATATCCGAGTAGTCTGCAATTGGCGTCATTGACAAAAGTGTAGTTGCCGGCAAGGTCAAGCTCAAAGTATCCCTCCTGGATACTATACAAAATATTGCGGTATTTTTCTTCGCTCTGGCGCAGGGCTTCTTCCATTTGTTTGCGTTCGGTAATGTCGCGGGCAATGCCGCGGAAACCAATAATATTGCCTTTTTCGTCTTTCCGAGGGAAGCCGGATAGTTCAGCAATTCCAATTGTGCCGTCCTTGTGAAGCGCTCTGTAAGTAATATTTCTTTCCGGTTTACCTGTTTTATAGATTTTGTTAAAGGCACCGCGAACAAGGGGAATGTCTTCCTTGACCATGTATTCAGAAGAATCTTTTCCTAAAAGCTTTTCAGGTGTAGTGGCTAACAAGCGGGCGTTTGTTTCGGTTACAAACGTGTATTTTCCGGTAAGATCGACTTCAAAATAACCGTCATTCATTTCTTCCAGTATTGTCCGGTACTTCTCTTCCGATTCCGTAAGCAAACTTTGCATTTGCTTACGCTTGGTAATATCGCGCGAGATACCTCGAAAACCAGTCTTTTTACCGTCTTTGTCTGTAATAAGAGATAAAGACAATTCAAATATTCCTTTTGTGCCGTCTTTTCTTATGCATTCCATCTCTAGGATGGAAGGATTGCCAGTTTTATATACCTCCCTGTAAAACTGTTCTGTTTTTTTAAAATTTTGTTCATCCTGGAACATACGGCTATTCTTACCAATCAGTTCCTCGCGCGTATAGAGGAGGTGTCGGCAAAGCATATCATTGAAAAAAGTGAGATTGCCGGAAATGTCTGTCTCATAATAAGTGTCATCAATTGACTCAATGATAGAGCGGTACTTATTCTCGGAGCGATGCAGGGCCTCTTCCATTTGTTTGCGGTCGGTGATATCGCGGGAAATTCCCCGGAAGCCGATGATTTCTCTCTTTGCGTTTTTGAGTGCTGTTACGGAAATTTCGTTGTATGCCCTGGTTCCGTTTTTTCTGATGAAAGAAAGGTCATAGGATTTTACCGGTATTTCCGTTTTATAAATTTTATAAAAGAGGCGAGCTAGCTCTTTGTTGATTTTTTCGTCCGCATATTGTTTGTAGCTCATTCCGATTAATTCTTTACGGGCATATCCGAGATTCTGGCACTGCGCGTCATTGAGATATGTAAACTTTCCGTAAAGATCCACTTCAAAATAACCGTCCGTCATGTTTTCAATAATACTGCGATATCTTTCTTCGGACTGGCGAAGAAATTCTTCCATGTTTTTACGCTGGGTGATATCGCGGGAAATTCCCCGGAAGCCGATCGGCACGCCGGAACTGTCCCTGATTAAGGAAATGGAAACTTCGGAAACACCGGTAGTTCCGTCTTTTCGGATAATTTGCATTTCCAATGCTTTGTTGGATATGCCTGTTTCGTATACTTGTCTGAAGGCAAGATAAGTTTTTTTCGCTTCTTCAGGCGTTTGATACGCGCGATTATCCGTTCCGATTAATTCCTCGCGGGAATATTTAAGGTGCTGACAGATAATATCGTTAAGAAACGTGTATTTGCCGGTAAGGTCAATTTCAAAATACCCGTCCTGGATAGTCTCAATCGTACTGCGGTATTTTTCTTCGCTGTGGCGCAGGGCTTCTTCCATTTGTTTGCGTTCGGTGATATCGCGCGCTATCCCGCGGAAGCCGGCAGGTTTGCCTTGGGTGTCTCTGAGTAATGATATAGAAACATTATGAATAACTCTGTTGCCGTCTTTTTTGGCAAAGTGCAATTCATGCGATTTGACGGCTTTGCCTGTTTTGCAGATATCCACAAAAAAGCGGTGTATCTCTTTGGCGCTTTTTTCGTCAGCATAAAAAAGATTGTTTTTGCCTATCAACTCTTCCTTTTTATAACCGAGTAATCTGCATTCGGCGTTGTTAACAAAGGTAAAATTACCCGTAAGATCCGTTTCGAAACATCCGTCTTCCATTTGTTCTATTATGTTTCGGTATCTTTCTTCGGACTGCCTAATTAATCTCTCCGAGTTTTTGCGCTCGGTAATATCAAAATAAGTGGCCAAAATTCGGTCGGAAGTGCGCGCGCATGATTGACACGCGTGACGTATTGACCCGTCTTTGCAGGTGATACTTACATCGATGTATTCGGTAGCATTGTTTTTTCCCGAAAGCAGGTCGAGAAGGGAAGGGGTCATCTCCTCACGATATGCGGAATCCGGATAAGCCAGAGAATGCCATGCGGCAATTGTGGGAATGTCCTCAGCCGTGTAACCAAAAAGTTCCTGAAATTTCCGGTTGGCGTATAAAATGTTTCCTTCTGAATCTGACCAGAAAATACCCGCCGGGATGATATCCATTGCTAACCGCGGCTCTTCCTGTTTTTTGGGCCGTTGTTTTTCCTCCTGATCAGAGCCGTCGGCATTCGCTAAATTTTTTGAAGAATTAGAAAGTTTTCCTTCTCGGGCGGATGCGGGTCTTTTTTTGGGCATCTTTTTTTGTTTTGTTTTGAGAGGTGACTTTTTTGGGGAAATTATTTTTGCCGAACCGGTCTTAATATTAGGCCTGGATTTTACCGCCATCACGCTGGTCTCCGCATAATGTGCAAACTATGATATCTTTATACACCATCAGTTTTTAATTGAAAAGAAATTATTTGCAAAGCGCGGCAAAGCGCTAAAGAAGCGAGCAAGTTATTTTAAGGTCGGGTTTCGGCATGAATCGGCAAAAGCTGATTGCCGGAAATCAGATTATTTGCAGCATTCTTTCGATGGAAAGTCTTGCTTTATCCATAATTCCCGGTTTAATAGTAATTTGGTGGGAAAAATTCTCCAGCGACCAGAGAACTTTTCCCAGATTTATCTTTTTCATGTTTGGACAAATGACGTTTCCGGAGACAGGATAAAAACTTTTTGCCGGATTCTCTTTTTTCAGACGGTAAATGATGCCCGGTTCCGTCCCGATAATAAATTCATTAGCTTTATTATTTTGCGCGTATTCGCACATCTTTTCCGTGGAAAGCACCGCATCGGCCAGGCGCGTGACTTCCGGCCTGCATTCCGGATGCGCAATGACTTTAGCACGCGGATGCAGGGTTTTCGCTTCGTTTATATCCTTCGGCGATATGCGGGCGTGTGTCGGGCAAAAACCATCCCACACAATAAATTTGTGATTCAGTTGGTCGGACACATACCGCGCAAGATATTTATCGGGAACGAAAATTATTTCCCTGTTGGTTTTTAAAATATGCCGCGCCATTTTCAGGGCGTTGGAAGAAGTGCAGCAATAATCGCACTCCGCTTTCACGGCGGCGGACGTGTTGACGTAGCAAACGGTTACGGCATCGGGATGTTTCTTTTTAAGGTTTTTTAAACCGTCCGGGGTAATCATATCCGCCATCGGACAGCCGGCACTATTGTCCGGAAGCAGGACAATTTTTCGCGGCGATAATATTTTTGCTGTCTCGGCCATGAAATGGACGCCGCAGAATACGATAATATCGGCGTCCGTCCGCGAGGCTTCAATGCTTAGACCTAAAGAATCTCCGACAAAATCAGCGATGTCATGAATTTCCGGAAGCTGGTAGTTGTGCGCAAGAATGACGGCATTTTTTTCTTTTTTTAAATCCATTATCTTTTTTTCAATTTTCATAGTAAAACTCTCACATTTTTACTCTGTTTTTGATTGTATCAGTTGTGCCAGGGTAATATTATTTAAAGTATCGCTTATCTTGTTCCCCAGAGCGCTCCATATGTTTCGTGTGGGACAGGTGGATGAACGGTGGCAGAAAGAATTGTTTTTTATACATTCCACCAAAACAATTTCTCCTTCCAAAGCTTCGATGATATTCCGCAGCGATATTTCTTCCGGGTTTTTGGCTAAGCTGTATCCGCCTCGAGCTCCGCGTCGTGATTTGACCAGGCCGGCGGTACGCAAAGAAATAACGATTAAGCTCAAATATTTTTCTGATATTTCTTCGATGAAGGCGATATTTTTTAAAAAGACAGGTTTATTCCCGTAAGCGCAAGCCAGCGCCGCCATTAATCGTACGCCGTATCTGGCCCGTGTGGAAAGTTTCATCGGTTGTCCCGTTAATTAAAAAATGCGCACTTTCATTAAAGGACATAAAAGAAAGTTTTTAAAATCGACAATTTAGAAAATGCCATTTAATGGCTAGCAATTAAAAGATAAAAGATTAATTGTCAAGAACTAAGTTTTTTATCGACGGTTGGACAGGTTATGCTTAATTTAAATGACTTAGATTATTATTTATAAGTCATTTGTTAGCTTCCCGCAATTGACCGGACTATATATTCGGCAATCATTTTTCCCAATTCAGCAGGTATGGCGCGCTCGGGAATAGCGGCGCGCGACGCGGGGGAAAGAATGTTTGCGGTGGATAAATTATCCTTACGCAAAATTTTTCTTGTCTGCGCGTCAATTAGCTTTACTTCCGCCGACATTTCCGATCTGCCGGTGAATTCTCCGCTCACTCCCCGTGAGGACGAACTGGCCATTTTTATGGTTGTGATGCGTATTTTTACGATAAGCGCGTTTGCTTCTTTTGACGAGCTCAGGCGTGTTTTCTCGATAACCGGCGCGGCATTTTTTTCCAAAAGTTCGCTCATGGTTGTGCTTTCGCAAACAACAACTGCTTCCGGAAATTCTTTTTCCAACTCTTTGCCTACCTCGAATTTTTGCAGGATTATTTTTTTATATGATCTTTCCAAGGGCACGTATTCAGGTTCAAGAGAAACCATTTTGGCGCAGGAAATCAAGGAAATGATAAATAGGACAAAAAAAATGCTTTTTAAATAATTGCCGGACGTTTTATTCACGAAAGTCCCCTTGTGTGATTTTTAAATTATGGCTGATTGCGATTTTATAATAATATTTTTAAAAAAAACAATATAAAAAATAATTTATGCTTGATGGGAGCAATTGACCGAGAATTAAGTATCAAAAATCAATAGCCTGTCAGATTGAACATAAGGAGTTTATGATTGCTTTTATTATCTTGAACTGTTAGGATTAGGATAACAGAAGGGAAATAACCGGATGGTTCATTTCAAGAAAATAACGGTTCTTCTTTTTTTGTTGATTTGTATTCCCGTTTCTTCTTTTGCCGCGGATAAAATAATCGACCGCGCGAATGTCAAAGCGGCCCTCCTCGTCGATTTGGAGGGCGGCAAGGTTCTTTACCGGTATAACGAGCATGCGTCCATCCAGCCGGCTTCTCTTTCCAAGATATTGACACTTTATCTTGTCAATGAAGATGTTCGCGACGGCAAGGTTAAGTATTCCGATTTGGTTCGAATCAGCACAAAAGCCGCAAAAACAAACGGGTCAAAAATATTTCACGACCAGGTCAACGGGGTATTACTTGAAGACCTGATCAAATTCATGGCTATCTTTTCTTCCAATGATGCCACAATCGCTGTGGCGGAACATCTGGCCGGAAGCGTGGAAAAATTTGTCGTCAGGATGAACGAAAAAGCAAAAGAAATTGGAATGAAGCAGAGTTATTTTGCCAACCCTCACGGTTTGCCGGACCGGCGGCAAAGGACGACTGCTCAGGATATTTATATTCTCTCCCGCCAATACATCGAGCGTTTTCCCGATTCTTTGAAAATCCATTCTTTGCCCTATTTCCATTATAATGCCGTGGATTACAAAAACCGCAACACTTTAGTTCAGGAAAATATTGATGTCGATGGGTTAAAAACGGGCTATGTGCGCGCGGCGGGCTATCATCTGGTGGCTACCGCGAAAAGAGGAGATCGACGTTTAATCGCCATCGTGTTGGGAGCGAAAAATTCGCGTGTCCGCGACGAGGAAACAAAAAATCTTCTGGAATACGGTTTTCGGTTAATCGATACTGACAATCGAGATTCGATGATCGGAGCATGATTTTACGGTTGAAGATTCGCGCGGGCAGAACTAATGGGAATCATTTTCCGGTGAATTCTTGCCGCTGTAATAATCGGAGGGTGTGATTTTTTCGGAAAAAACGACAAGTTTTTGACCGGGGATTAATTTACTTGTATTATTTAAGCCGTTCCAGAGCAGCAGTGCTTTCACGGAAACATTAAAGCGTCCCGCAATAAGCGCTAAATTGTCTCCTTCCTGCACAACATAAATTCGCTCTTTTTTTTCTTTGAACCATGCGGACAAAAGATTTTCGTAGCGCTCGGAAAATCCTATTGCCCCATCCCGGGGAAGATAAATAGTAAAACTTCCTGTCGGCAGATAATAGTTACGCAGTTGCGGATTAAGCTCCTTGATGGCCTTAAAATGAGTTTTGGCGGCCTGCGCCACGATGCTAAGGGGTACAGGCTGATTTGCCGTGATTGTCGTCTGGGTAAACTCAAGCGGTTTGTACAGGTCGTCTCCGGTTAAAAGATAGCCGTATTTTCCCGGATTGGACAGGATAATTTTTATTGCCAGAATACGGAAAATATACCGCTGCGTTTCCTGATACAGATAAAGTTGGTAGAAGTTGTTCGTGCCCTGGATGAGAATTTCCGTCTTCAGACCGTCTTCGCCCATGTTGTAAGCCGCCGCCGCCAGCGTCCACGACCCGAAAATGCCGTAGAGATCTTTTAGATAACGTAGTGCCGCTTGCGTGGAAAGAAAAAAATTGCGGCGTTCATCGATATCCTTGTTAACTGTCAGGCCGTATTTTGCCGCCGTACTTTCTATAAATTGCCAGTACCCGACCGCACCTTTACCCGAAACAGCATGCGTCCTGAGGGAGCTTTCCGCGATGACAATATACTTAAGGTCGTCCGGCATAGAATTATTCAGGAGCGTTTTTTCCACATAAGACAGGTAACGGTTGGCACGTTTGAGCCAGATGATAATATCATCACTGTTGTCCAAACATATCAACAATTCCCTTTCCAGTCTTTCCATAACATCGTCCTCTTTCAGAGGAACCTGCTCGCCGCAAAATGTAAGAGGTTCGTGGATTTTGATTGCTTCAATAAGAGCCTGGCCTGATGTCGGGCACGCCGCCGGTCTTTGCGCCGAAGAAGCCATGCTGCAATTGTTTGTGGCTAAGATGAGAATCGCCAGCAGTGAAATTTGGAGCAGATCATTTAAATGACAGTATTTCTTCATAAAAATTGCCTTAATACGACATTGATTATGCTTTTGTAAATTACACAAAAAAATATGCCAAAAATATTATGTTTGCAAGAAAGATTTTGATGAAGTTTTATTCGGCAAGAAAATAAAGGGATTGCCTCTTGCTAACGTATCTACTTGATGCTAATAAAAAACACACACTCGCATATTATGGAAAAGCATTCTTATTTTACACGTGATGACATAAAACAAATCAAAGCTTGGGGATTGTCCAGGAAAGACGTGGAAAAACAGCTGGCGCTCTACAGGCGAGGATTGAATTTTATAAAATTAGATCGTCCGTGCATGCGGGATGACGGAATTATGCGCGTCAATTCGGCGCAGAGAAAAAGAATTATAGCAAGATACAACGACGAAGCAAAAGACAATAAGGTCTTGAAATTTGTTCCGGCTTCCGGCGCGGCCAGTCGCATGTTCGCCCGGTGGTTTGTGCTGGCGCAGAAGGAAACATCCGCCGATTTGTCCGGTTATCGTGCTTTTATGAAAAATTTGCAAAAGATGCCTTTTTTCCCGCTCATCGAGCAAAGCGCGGAGGGGAGGGAACTTTTGAAACAGAGAAGCGCACAGGCTCTGTCCCGTTATATTCTAATGTCCGAAGGCATGAATTTCGGTGCGTTGCCCAAGGCGCTCATTCCTTTTCACCTGTATCCGGATAACGAGATGCGCACGGCACTCGAAGAACACCTTTTGGAGGCGGCAGGTTACATTTCCGACGCCAAAGGCGTCTGTCGCCTTCATTTTACTGTTTCTCCGGAGCACCTGGAAATCGTTGCCGCGGCGGTAAGGCCTTTGAAAAAAAAATATGAAAATATCTTTAAGGTGAAATATAAAATTGATTTGTCTGTTCAGTCCCCCTCAACTGATGTTATTGCTGTAGACACGCGCAATCGGCCCTGCCGAGACAGTGCCGGCAGGCTTGTTTTCCGCCCCGGCGGACACGGCGCTTTGCTGGAAAACATGAATAAACTAGATGCAGATTTAATTTTCGTTAAAAATATTGATAACATTGTTCCGGCCTCTCATCTTGAAAAAATACTTCCTTATAAAAAATTGCTGGGCGGATTGGCGCTTCACATACGGGAGGAAATATTTGCCTTTTTGAGGAAAATGGAAAAGGGAGAACTTTCCCGAAATGAAATTGATGCCATCGCCGATTATTGCCGGAATAAAATTAATATTGTTTTTGAATCCGATTTTCGCGGTTTATCAGCACGGCAGAAGAGGGAAAGAATATTTTCTTATTTGAATCGACCGTTGCGCGTATGCGCGATGGTACGAAATGCCGGCGAGCCGGGAGGGGCTCCTTTTTGGATACAAGAAAAAAATAAGATGCAATCCCTGCAGATTGTGGAATCCGCGCATGTGAATAAAACCCTTCCATCACAGTTATCTCTCTGGTCGCAGGCGTCATATTTCAATCCGGTAGATATGGTTTGCTGCACAAAGAATTACAGAGGCGAGAAATTTGACTTGAAAAACTATGTCAACGAAGACGCTTACCTTATTACTATCAAGACGGAAAAGGGCAGGCAAATAAAAGCACAGGAAATGCCGGGTTTGTGGAATGGTTCCATGGCCCGCTGGAATACAATCTTTGTTGAATTCCCTTTAAAGGTCTTTAATCCGGTGAAGACAGTAGATGACCTTTTGCGTTCGCAGCATCAGGCAAGCAAAAAATATTGCCGCCTTAAATGATAATGATACGTTCACAGTCTTCTTTCGGCAATGCCCCGCTTTTAATCACTGATGATTTTTGATTTTGGCGAAAGATAACAGAGGCTTCGCCATCGCCGGAGGCGTCAGAATAACGTACGCAAAGCGCGCAGGCCAGTTTCAGCGAGGAATGCTTGCCGTAAGGCACAAGAACGTAAGGACCGGGAACTTCGGCCATATAACACACCAGGTCGTTTTCGCTGGATAGCTTTTGCAGCTGTTCGTTGTCTTGGCTGTTTCTTCCTACAATAATTTTTGCGCCGTCTTCCGCGCGGAAATGCCGGCCGAATTTCAATAAAATATAATCGCGTATTTCCCGGCCTTCTGAATGATTCAGCAATTCACGCAACCGCCGGGAAAACATGGGATCGGTAAGCAAGCAGCCTCCGGCGGGCGGAGGGTAATGGATGATTCCGAAAGATTTGGCCAGGAGCATCTGGTCTTTTCGTCCGCGCCCGGAAATGGACATGAGTTTGGTGCGGTTCAGTTTCCCTTCTCGTTCGGCTTTTATCGGTTCCAACAGCTGCGCGGAAAGCGGCCTGGAAATGTAATCGGCATATCCGGAGTTTTTTGCGACAAGATTCAAGGATTGTTTTGTCTGAGACATGGGGCGTTGCCCCAATACTTCTCCGGTCACAATAAAGTCGGCGCCCATGACTTCCATCTTTCTTCCGGCGATTTTTAACATCAAAGTATGGCAGTCGATACACGGATTCATATGCTTGCCGTAACCGTAGCGGGGCGCTTTCAACATTTCCAAATATTCAGGAGTGATGTCCTCAACAAGAAGCGGAAGATTTATATTTTTGGCGGAGGCTTCGGCCTTGCTTGAATCGAAAAAAGGAGTTGTAAAAGCCAGGCCGATAACTTCAATATTTTGCGCGGCGATAAGTTTGGCGGCGAGAATACTGTCCAGGCCACCGGAGAAAAGGGCAATAGCTTTGGGCATGAGCTTAAAACCGATCAGGTAACTTATATGTAAAATAGAAGCGTCGCATCAATATTATCTAACGCAGCGCCGATAATATTTTCCTTTTTATGAAAGGATTATATCAGTATTCGGCAATATTTGCCGACCACATTTCCTGCAACAAGCCACGTATTTCCTGAGCAATATTAAAATCAATGACGTATATATCTTTGCTTGTCTTGATTTTTGTTCCGCTGAAAGACAACGTGAAAGAAGCCTGTTTGCGTTCCAAACCGGAAAAGGAGAAATGCCCGAAGTAAGCGGGTATGTTCATGGCCTGCAGCATTCTTTCCATTATATATTTTGGCGAATCGTTATCGCTCAGGAAGATGAGCTTATTGCCGGCTTGAGTAAGCACATTAATCAGCTGTGGCGATAATTCCCGTGAAAAAACAATGTATTTGGAATCCCCCGTGTTGACCAGAACATCGGCCTTGATGGAAAGATTTATGCCGTCTTTTTCGGTATCGAATATTTTAATGTCGACGTCTTTTTCAGGGCGCAGACCCAAATCTGACAAAAGAGCGTAAGAAAATTCCTTGGCAGAGGTGGACGGATATTTGGTTACCGGAGGCAAAGAATAAATTTCTTCCGGTTTTCCCACAATTCCTTTCTGCGCGGAAATTTCCGTTATGATTAAACCGTTTCTCTGCGCAAAGTTTTTTAACGCCCGGGGAAAAAGCAAATCATTTTCATAAAGGATACGCAATCCTTGTGTCAGTGGGGGTATTTGTCGAGTGGTGGTTTCTTTGATTACCCAGTCAACAAAAAATTCCGCGGAAAGAGGCGCTCCTATGGTGAGCGGCTTGTTTTGTTTTGTCATGCTGTAATTTTTCGCCGCGTCGAAAATCTTTCTTAAGACGACGATAACATCGTCTTTTTGTGTAACTTTGACTAAAGAAAAATTTTTCCAGTTGTCGCTGATGATATTTTTAAGGTCGTCAGGAGCTCTGTCTTCCAGGTCGAGGAATATGGTGGTATTGTTTTCAAATTCAATAACCGGCATTTTTGAACAATCGATGGTTACCTGTCCTCCCTTCGGAAGGGGAAGATAATAGTTGCCGCTGGCGGTAACCGTGGCGTTCATCTGGGTGACAACATGTTTGATAACAGCCAGGCGAGCTTCCGGAGGCATGGCAATCTTATCTTTCGCTTCGATGATTGTTTCGGGATGGCTGATGCTTTCCTCGATTAATTTTTCCTCTTCGGTGACAGCGGCCTGTTGCTTCGCCGTCGGTATGGGGGAAAAGTCTTTTGTGGGCAGCAGTATAGTGTCGCCTGCGTAAATTTTGGTCACATCTTTAATGTGCGGATTAATTGACTTAATAAGTTCGAGCTTTTCCTTTACGTTGGAAGTGATTCCGAGTTCGCGCACTACTATTCTGAATAAATTATCACCTTCTTTGATTACATATGTTTTAGTCCCGACGGTAGATACGGCCTGGGTTTGCGCTTCGGGAGAGGCGGCGGAAGCGATTTTTTGTCCATCTTCTTCAGTGTGGGGTTTGCCGGGAAGAATCAGCTTTTGGCCGACAGAGAGCTTATTTACGTCTTTAATATTTGGATTGAGTTCCTGGATGAGCAGATAATTATCTGCTATGTCTTTTTCGGTGATTCCGGGAATGTTTCTTACGATCACGGATAAAATATCGCCTTTTTTGACAGTGTAAGTGTATAATTTACTTTTTGGCAGAGCTGTCTTGCTTAAGGTTATTTGAGCGGTATCTTCTTTTGCTGTGGCGGCCTGACAGGAAAAAACTAAAACAAGCAGCACGGCGAAAAATGCCCGAAAAAATTGCTTAGCCATTTTTATTTTTCCCCTCAAAAAGAAATAATAATCAAGAGATTATATGTTTTGTCAGGTAAAATACTTCAAAGACTAATAAAAGTCAAACTCTTATAAGGATTATCTTGAATCCTTCGGCGAGGAGATTAGGAAAAGGGAAACGGTTCAGGTCACTTTTTTCATTGCCGCAATTGCCACTTCTATCTGATCATCATCGGGTTCCCGTGTGGTTATTTTTTGCAGGGCAAGGCCCGGCCAGCTTAGCAGCTGGACGAGTTTCGAATTAGTGTATTTTCCCGTGAAGCGGATAGCTTCATAGGAAATTCCGGCGACGACAGGCATCAGCAATAATTTATAGACGACTCTGTGAAGAAAATCAGGACGGCCCAGCAGAGAAAAGACAAGAATGGAAACAATCATGACAAACAAAATAAAACTGGTGCCGCAGCGGGGATGGCGGGTGGAAAAATCTTTGATATTTTGCACGGTCAATTCCTGGCCGTTTTCCCAGGCAAAAACAGTTTTGTGTTCCGCCCCGTGATACATATAGACCCGGCGCATGTCTGACAAAAGCAGGGTGGAAGCCAGAAAACAAAGAAATATACCGAGACGCAAACACCCTTCCAGAAAGTTCAATAACAGCAGATTGCTGACGCAAGATTTGATTTGCGTGAAAAAGAAAGCAGGAACGACGATAAAGAAAAAAATAGCCACGGCAAAACTAACCGCGAAGGAGAGATACATTTCCCAATCTCCCGGCTTTTTCTCCTCTTCCGAGAGGGCGATTTGAGCGGAAAACATCAGAGCCTTGATTCCGACAAGCATCATTTCGAACAGCGTAACAGTGCCCCGGATAAACATCCAGCCCAGGAATTTGTAACGCTTGGTTAAAGAAACATATTCACTTTCCTGAAAAATGATTTCTTTGCTCGGAGAACGAACTGCCGCGGCAATTTTGTTGCCGTGGCGCATCATCACTCCTTCAATGATGGCTTGTCCGCCGGCGATATCTTCAGATTGCGGTTTTGTGCTCATCTTTTCTTCTGCTTAGTCGTTTGTTCCGGCGCTTACTTATAGTATTTGGCGTATCCTGTCAAATATGATTTGCAAATTGACCGTTGCAAGTTTGACCTCCAATGATATAATGCTTACCATTCCTTAAAAGGGGGGGGTGACCATGGCTTCTGTAGATTCATCAAATGTTTTTATAAGAGAATTTCAGGAAAAATACGAAAAAAAATTACGGGAAAAGGAAGTAGAAATTCTTGAATACTGGAAAGCGCAGGTGGATAAAATTATTGCCATGAGACCGGAAAGCATTGCCTCTCTGCAATTGCAGGTCACAAAGATGTCGGAGATGATGGGTAATCGCATCAAGGTGTTGAAGAAAGGGTGAAAATGGACAGAATGGCTGATTTCTTGTTTGAAGTAGGAATGCTGAATAAAACGCCTCGCACCGGGTATCAGTTCCTGGGCAGCGGAAAAGAATCCGTAGCCGAGCATATTTTGCGGACGTTGTTTGTGGGATACACACTATGTAAAATGGACAACACCCTTGATGAAAATCGCGTGCTTAAAATGTGCCTTTTTCACGATTTGCCGGAGGCGCGCACCGGCGATATGAATTATGTCAATAAGAAGTACGTTGATGTTGATGAGGAAAAGGCCGTGCGGGAATTAACCGAGGGAATATCTTTCGGCAACGAAATTAAAGAAGCAATTGATGAGTTCAATAAAAAGGAGACAAGGGAAGCACAGATTGCCATGGATGCTGATCAGCTGGCTTTGATCCTGCAGCTCAAAGAATATGGTGATTTGGGGAATAAATACGCCGAAGAGTGGATAAACTACGCGCTCAAAAGGCTCAACACAACAACTGCCAAAGAGCTGGCCGCAAAAATCCTCAGCACGGATTTTTCCCATTGGTGGTTTAAAGAAAAGAGCGACTGGTGGATAAACGGCAACAGGAAATAGCACCTATGATTTCTTATGACAGAGAAAAACCGGGGAGACGCAAATTTTTTCTTTTTGCTGCTTTTTTTGTGCTCATTCCGATTCTCTCCTGTGGGGCCCGGATCGGGAATGTTGTGATTACAAAACCTGATGAATACCACAAGACATTTGCCGCGAAAGAAGAAATAATTTTAAGGGCTATTGCCGGCGTCTTCCGGGATAAAAAAATGGGCAGCGATGTAGTTATAAACAAGGAAGAGAAAAGCGTGAGGACGGATTACGTCACGCAGGATGATTGGCGAACAAAAAGCATGGCGCGGGTCAAAAGGCTTAACTGGAAGGAGTGCGAGGTTGTGCTTTCCGTGATTACGGAGAAAAAAACGAAAACCGGATGGGAAATGCGCAGGTTATTGGAAGAGAGACAGTATGAAAATCTTTTTTATACCATAGAATTAAAAATTTACGAGGAAATGGCAAAGGTTGAGTAACTGTTAATTATTTTGGGAAAGGAAAGAATATGAATGCAAAAAAGAAAATGTCGGAGATATTGGCAGAATTCAAAAATTTTGCACTGAAGGGCAATGTTGTTGACCTGGCTATCGCTGTTGTCATAGGCGCCGCGTTCGGGAAAATCATAGATTCGCTGGTTAAACATATCATTATGCCGGCGATTAGCGTTGTTATGCCCGGCGAGCAGGGGTATCTGGCCTGGAAATGGGTAATCAATGGAAAGGAAATTCCTTACGGACTGTTCATCGGAGAAGTCGTAAATTTTCTGATTATCGCCATCGCTCTTTATATCTTTATTGTCAAATTCCTGGGTATGATCATCAAAAGCAGGAAGCAGGAGGAGGCATCTTCGCCACCTCCGCCAACAACAGAAGAAAAACTGCTTGCGGAAATCCGCGATTTACTCAAAGCAAAGCAAACTGTTTAGAATAAAATACATTTATGTAAGTAATTATAATGCTTGCGTATTTTATGCGGCAAAGGGATGGTTGTTTTTCGCGCCGTGCTTAAAATAATATGGAGAAAAACAGAAAAAACCAACAAGTTATTTTTCGGGCCGCAAAATCCATGGCGGCAATAATACTCAACCGGCCGGAGACGATTAATAGCCTCACGGTCGAGATGATTGATGATATTACCGTCTATCTGCAAGAAGCGCGGGAAAATGCCCAATGTAAGTTCATTCTTTTTTATGGATATGGTGCCAAAGGATTTTGCGCGGGGGGAGATGTCAGGGAGCTTGCGAAAAAGATAAGCGAAAACCGGTGCAATGAAGTCAACATGTTTTTTGAAAAGGAATACGCCCTTGATTTGATGATTCATGAATACCCCAAGCCAATCGTTGTTATTGCCGACGGAGTGACGATGGGAGGAGGGCTGGGTATTGCCGCGGGCGCCGACATTATACTGGTTTCAGAACGCACACGCATGGCCATGCCGGAGACAAAAATCGGTTTCTTCCCTGATGTAGGCGCTACCGGCTGGCTGTTTTCGAAGTGTCCAAAAGGTTACCCTGAATATTTAAGCCTGACGGGATATGATATGCTCGGAAAGGAATCTGTGCGTCTGGGTTTGGCCACGCATTATTTTATGTCCCGGGATGTTGCTCAAGTAATATTTACTCTGGAAAATTACGAAACAAATTTTTGTTCAGACAGAAAAAACCTATCCTTCAAAATTGTGAAAATGATATCTTCGTATCTGGATTACAACATACCTGAAAAAAATGATATGGATGAGTGGGTAGCGAAATATTTTGCGGGAAAATCTGATTTACGGGAAATATTGGATTCTTTAAAAAAATGTGGTAACCACCAGAAACTTTGTGACGGTGTTTTTGGCAGTATTGCCGAAAGATCTCCCACTGCTTTAGTCCTGACGTTAAAGTTGCTGCGTTTTAATGAAAGACGTCCCCTGGGCGATGTTTTTGCCTCGGAATTAAAGGCGGCAAAGTTTATCACGCGGCAACCGGACTATGTTGAGGGGATAAGGGCAAGATTGATTGAGCGAAATGACACGCCCCGCTGGAAGCCGGATAAAATAGAGCAAGTTGACTTGAGCGGTTTACAATTGTAATAATTTTTTATTTATCCACATTACGCTTACCGAAAAACCTTGTCAAGAAATCAGCGTCCTTCGGAGATAAGTCGAATTTAAAAACGGCATTTTCTATCAGTATGGCCAAGGGTTCAGTCTTTTTTTCCTCCAGTTTGGCCGATATCCATTGTACTGCTTTTTTTAGGTCTTCTCCTTCAGGCATAATATTGGTCATAATAATGGAACCTCCTGATAATTATGCGTTTATAAGAAAAATCAAAACATCCCTTTCCACGATAGCCGCCTTTATGTTATGCACAAACCAGATAAAAAAATGCAGTCGGCAACATGCTTTGATATCGATGATGTTATCATTTAATTTATTGGATTGAAATTAAAAAATCAATCTGATTAATGTCAAAAAGGAGCCTTTTATGAGAAAATCTTTTGGAGCAAAGACGCTGGTTTTTGCGACACCCGTATGGGTGGTGGCAACGTTTGATAAAAATAACAGGCCTAACGCGGCGACAGTAGCCTGGGGAGGAGTATGTAGCTCGAAGCCTCCTTCTGTGGCGGTTTCTCTCAGAAAATCGAGATACACTTACGAGAACATCCTGCACAGGAAAGCGTTTACGGTAAATGTGCCTTCCGCCGAACAGGTTAAAATAGCTGATTATTGTGGAATTGTTTCCGGTAAAAATGAAGATAAATTTGGCGGCGCGGGCATTACGGCGGTAAAAAGCGACATTGTTGACGCCCCTTACATACAGGAATTCCCCATGACATTGGAGTGTAAATTGACTGGCATGATGGAGATAGGTATCCATACACATTTTATAGGAGAGATTATTGATGTCAAAGTGGATGAAAAAATGCTGACGGATGACAGTTTGCCGGATATTTTAAAAATAAGTCCGATTATTTATGGGCCGGAAATACAGGCTTATTATGGAGTGGGAAGATATTTAGGAAAGGCTTTTTCTGTAGGTAAAGAAATGAGCTCAAGGGTAAAAAAGTGAAATTTAAAAGAAAGGAGAATGCTTGATGGGAAAATCAATTAGGGGAACAAAGACGGAAAAAAACCTGCTTGCTGCTTTTGCCGGGGAATCCCAGGCCAGAACGAGATACACTTATTTTTCCAGCGCCGCCAAGAAGGAAGGTTTTGAACAAATTTCCAGAATATTTTTAGAGACGGCGGAAAACGAAAAGGAACACGCGAAAGTATTTTTTAAGTATCTGGAAGGCGGTGAGGTGGAGATTACGGCAGGTTATCCTGCCGGGGTTATCGGCACTACAAGACAAAATCTGGAAGCGGCGGCCGATGGCGAAAAAATGGAATGGAGTACCCTTTACGCGGATTTCGCAAAGATTGCGAGAGAAGAAGGTTTTGAGGAAATTGCGAGGTCTTTCGACTAGATAGCCAAAGTAGAAATGTTTCACGAGAAGCGCTACAGAAAACTGACCAAAAACATCGATGACGACGAAGTATTCAAAAAAAAGACAGCGACAAAGTGGCACTGCATTAACTGCGGATACGTTTATGAAGGACCGGAGGCCCCAAAAGAATGCCCCGCCTGTAAGCATCCCCAGTCCTATTATGAAGTTTTGGCGGAAAATTATTAATCAATATTAAATTTAAAACATTAAACAGCCCGTGTCTTAAAACACGGGCTGTTTGTTTATTATCTGATCAAAAATTATTACGGAACATAATAGCGGCTTGTTATGCTTGACAGTAGTGGCAAAATGCCCTAGATTGGCGCAGTTTTTTGACGAGGTGTAGTGCAGATTATGACAACAAAGAGACAACGACGCGTTGCCGCGGCTAAAAATAGGAAGAAAAAAAAATCCACAAGAATACTCTATTTATTAGCTATTCTCGGTTCGATATTTATCGTGCTGGTTATTTTCTTTCTGATTTTATTTAATGCGTTGTTCCCTGCTGTGGATAAGGATTCTCTCCGGAAGAAAGAAAAATATGCGGTAACAATTTATTTTTCCGATCGGCAGGAGCGTTTTCTGCTACCGGAAAAACGTTATGTAATCAAGGAAGATAACCCGGCCCGGCAGACAGAAGAAATCGTAAAAGCATTGCTCAACGGTTCAAAAGCCGGCCTGATCGATACTTTCCCCGACGGTGTCGAGGTAAAAGACGTTAATGTTGACAGGGGAGGGACTGCTTCTGTTAACTTTAACTCCAATTTAAAAAAACTGCACCCGGGCGGCTCTGCGGCTGAGATGATTACCATATATTCTCTGGTCAATTCCATTACCCAAAACGTCGACGAAGTTAAAAGGGTAAAGATACTGGTTGAAGGAAAAGAAACGTCTTCCATCAAGGGGCATATTTCGACCAAAAATTATTTCCAACCGAATAAGGAACTGATTGTTAAGGCGCAGGAGGGGAAAAGCTGATTCTCTATGGCGTCCAAGTCAAAAATATCCCGCACGAGAAATATCGGTATTGTTGCCCACATTGACGCCGGTAAAACGACAGTTTCCGAAAGGATTCTTTTTTATACCGGTAAATCCTATAAAATGGGTGAGGTGCATGACGGTGAAGCAGTGATGGATTGGATGCCGCAGGAGCAAGAAAGGGGCATAACGATAACTTCGGCAGTTACGACCTGTGCGTGGAAAAATCATGACATTCATATTATTGATACTCCCGGTCATGTCGACTTCACCATAGAGGTGGAGCGATCGTTGCGCGTGCTCGACGGCGCCGTGGTGGTTTTTTGCGCCGTGGGTGGTGTGGAGCCGCAATCAGAAACGGTTTGGCATCAGGCGGATAAATACGGCGTGCCCAAAATAGCTTTCATTAACAAAATGGACAGAGTGGGTGCCGATTATTTCGGCGTAATCGGTACAATGCGCAAAAGGTTTTCCTCTGCTGCACTGCCGATTCAGATACCCGCGGGTAGTGAAGATAATTTTCAAGGCGTCATTGACTTAATTCATCAAAAATATTTGACCTGGGATGATTCAACGCAAGGCTTGGAATATAAAGCGCAGGAAATACCGGAAGAATATGCCGGGTCCGCCAGATTAAACCGCGAACGGATGATTGAAGTACTTGCCGAATACGATGATGAAATTGCGGATAAATATCTGAGCGGTAAAGAAATTTTAACGGGGGAAATAGAAAAAGCGATAAGAGAAACGACAATTTCATTAAAGATAGTCCCGGTGCTCTGCGGCGCGGCACTGCGCAATAAGGGCATACAAACACTGCTGGACGCAATTGTCGGTTACTTGCCTTCCCCTGAGGATATTCCTCCGGTTAAAGGCATTAATCCGATTACTAAAAAAGAAGAAGTCAGACACAGTTCGGATAAGGAACCATTCGCGGCGTTGGCTTTTAAAATCATGCTGGATGAGGGAAGGAAACTCGCTTATTTACGTATATATTCCGGTCAAATAATGGCCAATGGTGAAATCTATAACATTGTAAAAAAAAGAAAAGAAAAGATCGCCCGCCTTCTACGGATGCATGCCAACAAGAGGGAGAGAATCGAAAAAGCCTCGGCAGGCGACATAGTGGCCGTACTGGGATTGAAGGAGACGACTACCGGTGATACGCTTTGCGATGAAAAGACCCCGATTATCCTGGAACGAATAGAATTTTATGAGCCGGTCATCAGTCAGGCGATTGAAGCCAAGACACCGGCGGATCAGGAAAAATTGAATGTGGCGCTGGAAAAGCTTTTGGACGAAGACCCGACTCTCCGAGTTAAGTACGAGGAAGAAACGGCGCAAACCGTGATATCCGGAATGGGAGAACTGCACTTAGAAGTTATTGTTGACCGGTTGCAAAGAGAATTTAAGGCGCGCGTAAACGTCGGAAGGCCACGTGTTGTTTATAGGGAAGCGATACTCAGGCAAGCGGAAGCCGAAGGTATCTTTGAAAGGGAATTGGGAGAGAAAAAGCATTTTGGCCATGTGCGCATAACCTTGACGCCGCGCAAACGAGGAATGGGTAATGAAATAATCATTATGGCTCAGGAAAGCGCGATTCCCACCGAATATCACGAGGCTGTTATTACGGGAATTCAAGAAGCGGCAATGAGCGGCGTGCTAAATGGCTATCCGGTAACAGATGTTGGCGCGGTGGTGACTGGCGGCACTTTTCGGGAAGGCGAATCATCAATTCAGGCCTATAAGATTGCCGCGTCCGCCGCATTTCGTGAGGCAGTTGGCAGGGCGGAACCGGTATTACTCGAACCGATAATGCTCGTAGATATAATCACACCGGCAGAATTTATGGGTGATGTTATCGGCGATATTAATTCGCGTCATGGTGAAATTCAGGCCGTAAATCCCAAAGGAATAATCAGCGAAATAAAAGCAAAGGTACCCCTTAAGGCCATGTTCGGATATTCCACTGATTTACGTTCCGCCACGCAGGGACGTGCTACATTTTCTATGATTTTTCTGCAATACGATAAGGTGTAACGAACAAACGGAACTGACAAAAACCAGATTGTTTTGAGTTAATATTTTAAAATTATATGATTAAATAAGTAAAGAAAGAAGGTGTGTTTGGTCAGATAAGGAATAAAATAATTTATTATCGCTGATATAAATAAGACAGTGGTTCTTAATTTTAAAATTTTATTGCTGAGGAATGTGAACGGCGTTATTTTTCTTTAGGTGAGGGGAAATTAAAAAAAATAATTTTAAGGGGTGGTGATGATGAACAGAGATGAACAAATAATGTTGCTGGAAAGTATGGCAGGAATATTTATCCGTTGCTTCTTTCTGACAATCGCACTGTTGTTTTTATGGGTTGTTTTCTTTTTTCTTTTGGGAGACTGGGCTTATTATTTACATTCGCGCTGGTTCGAGTTAAGCAGCCATGCTTATGATTTGCTTTTTTACTATGGCATGGCCCTAATCAAAACCTGCGCCTTTATTTTCTTTTTGTTCCCATATATCGCGATAAAGCTGGTTTTAAGAAAAATTATAAAGAGTTGACGGATAACGTTTTCACGGTAAGAACATGAATAATAAGGATTTAAACGTGAAAAGCAATAAAGCGGCCTAATAGAGTAAAAACATATGCCGCTGGAGTAACACTGGAAATAACAAAAAAGCGCCCCGCAACGGGGCGCTTTTTTGTTGGTTAAGTAGTTTTGTACCTATCATTCACCAAGCTTATCGCTGGCAATTCTCATCTTGTAGAATGAGCGATAAACGAAAATCAGCGCGATGAGGAAGAAAGCTATAGCCAGACCATATTTTAAATTGGTGTTGGTCATGGTAACAGCTATTTCCACAGCCAGCAAACCAAACAGTGTCGTGAACTTGATGACCGGGTTCA
>DIEW01000067.1:0-34350 GCA_002418825.1 Syntrophaceae bacterium UBA5764
GCTCTCCCAGCTGAGCTACAACCCCTTAAGACCGCTTAAAAAATGTGCAGCCCAATTAACACAGGCATGAAACACTGTCAACTTGATTTTAGCTTGACTTTATCCTGACCGCTTATATAATCGCACCCCGTGCCGGAGTGGTGAAACTGGGAGACGCAGGGGACTCAAAATCCCCCGCTCCTCGCGAGCATGTCGGTTCGACTCCGACCTCCGGCACCAATCTTCATTTTTCTCATAAGAATAGCGTTTAGCATACTTTTCAGATAGAAGAGATTAATGTTCTTAGAAATTGTTTCTCAAGGAGAAATTAAAATTATGGAGAAAAATCTCGTTTACCGCGGCAAGTCCAAAGATGTTTTCAAGATAACGGCCGGCGCGCATAAAGGAAAATACCGTTTTGTTTTTACCGACAAGGCGACAGGCTATATGGAAAACGGCAAGCCTGTTTTTGACCCGGGGTATGACGTTGTCGTGGGCGAGATTCCCGGCAAGGGCGCGATAGCGTGCCGTTTCGCCACGCATTTTTTTAAACTGCTCAAATCTAAGGGCGTTCCCACTCATTACATCGATACCATCAGCGATAATGAAATGATTGTGGAACCGGCCGTGCCGCTGGGCATGCCGGTGGCCAAGCCGCAATTTCCCGGCTCGGCGCCACTGACAAATTTAGAATTTACCTGGCGCAGCAACGCGACAGGCAGTTTCTGGAGAAGATATCCGTTTGTCCGGCCCTGTAAAAATCTTCATAAAGTAGTAGAGACGTGGACAAAGGGAGACACCGATATTCTGATAACGCTGGAAGCATTGCAGGAAGCGGGCGCGCTGACGAAAAAAGAAATTGATGAAAGCGTGAAACTGGTAAAAAAAATCGCGGACATAGTTTCCAAAGAATTTAAATCAAAAAAACTGCACGTTATCGACGGAAAATTCGAGCTGGGCCGGCTGAAATACGGGCGGGGAAAAATTGTGTTCATTGACGAGATATCGCCCGACGTTTTACGCGTATGCCGCGGTTTCAAGCCGGATAAATCCGGAGACTGTACGCAGTATAAAAAATGCGCCGTCACCAATTACTCCAACGGCAAAAGAACAATCAAAAACAAAAATCAGATTTCCGCCGCGGAATTTATAAATATCTTTTTATAGAAGAAGGCCGGTTTTCCAATTTTACATTGATTGTGAATTGGTCACGCTTTGCAAAGCGCCTCGAGTTTTTTGGTAAGAATTTCCCTGATTACTTTCGGATTCGCTTTGCCGCCTGATGCCTGCATTGCCTGGCCGATTAAAAACCCCAAAGCTTTGCCCTGGCCGTTTTTAAAATCGGCAACCGCGCCCGGCTGATCAGCCAGTACCTTGTCGATCAAAGAATCAATCTCGCCGCGATCCGATACCTGCTTGAATCCTTTAGCGCTGACGATTGCCTCCGGTGATTCATCGCTTGCGAACAAGTGAGCAAGAACTTCGCGCGCGGCATTGGCGTTAATTTCATCGCGTGCCAGCATTTTGAGCAGGGCGGCAAGCCGCGCGGGCGTTACTTTAGCTTGACTTAGTTCCTGATTTCTGTCTTTCGCCGCGGGCATAAGCTGTGTGGTGAGCCAGTGCATTGCCGCGCGCGGAGCCACTCCTTCCTTAATCAGATTTTCAAAATAGACAGCGATTTCCGCGTCCGCGCTCAAATATGAAGCTTCTTCGGCAGAAAGGCCGTATTGATTGACAAAACGCTTGGCGCGGTCGGCGGGCATTTCCGGCAGGCGCGCGCGCAGCTCTTCAATTTCTTTTTTGGATAATTTAATTACCGGCACACAGGGATCGGGAACGCACGGACCTTCGAACTTAGCGCGCATCGGCGTGGTTACTTTCTTTTCCGGATCCCACAGGCGAGTGTGCAAAACAATTTTTTCACCGGCCTGAGCCGCCGCGCTCTGGCGGCTGATTTCATAAGCGATGGCATCTCCCACGTGGCGCACCGAGTTCATGTTTTTTACTTCCACTTTTGTATTCATCTGGCTTGTACCTTTGGTGCGGATAGAAATGTTGGCGTCCGCGCGCATCGTGCCGTTTTCCATACTGCATTCGGAGGAGCCCACGTTGCGAACCTGAGCGCGGAGCGCCTTGAGAAATTCCATCGCGTGATGAGGCGTGCGGAAATCCGGTTCCGTGACGATTTCCACCAGCGGCGCGCCAGCGCGGTTAAAGTCCACCAGGCTTACCGGTTTGCGCCCCTCCATTTCGTGCACCAGTTTGGCCACGTCTTCTTCCATGTGGATGTGATGAATGCGCAGTCTTTTGGCCGAGCCGTCTTCGTCGGTGATGTCAATCCACCCGCCGCGCGATAACGGCAGATGAGCCTGGGAGAGTTGATAGCCTTTGGGCAGATCCGGATAGTAATAAACTTTCTGGTCGAAGGCGCTCACGGGCTGAATTTCAGCGTTTAAGCCCAGACACAAAAGCGCCGCTTTTTCCAGCGCGGCGCGGCTGAGGCGCGGTGACGCTCCGGGGAACCACAGGCAAACCGGGCAGGTGTTGACATTTGGTTCGTCGCCGGGATTATTGGGACAATCGCAAAAAAGTTTTGTGGCGCAGTTAAGTTCGATATGAATTTCCAGGCCAATGACCGCTTCAAATTCCATGATTATTTTTCTCCTCCGCCTTGCAGATATTCTCCCAGAGACAACAGCTGCCCGTCACCTAATCTTGCGGCTGTAAACTGAAACCCTGCCCCCGATTTATCCGGTAAAAACAAAACAGGCTGGCCGGTGACGTTGGCAAACGCCGTGTAAATAAATTGCGTGTAGGTTTCGGCAAGCGTCGCGGGATTTTCCGAGGCGGCCTGGTTGACGGCGGGGAGAATGATAAAATCCGCCTGCGCCGTAAGATTTTTCATTTGAGCGACAAGACGCGCGCGCAGACGGCAGGCGTTTTCATATGCGGCGTAACTTTCAAACTGAAAATACGCGCCCTGGATTAAGTAACTTTTTAAGAGTGTTCCGAAAGCCGCGCCGCGCGAGGAAAGATACATTTCGTTCCAGTTCTTCGCTTGCGGTTCGCGTTTTCCGTAGCGCACGGAGTCATAGCGGCCCGCGCACGATGACGCTTCCACCGAGCCGACAATTTGATGCACCGCGAGAAATTGGGAAAAATCAGGGAAAGATAATTCTTTAACGGCAAAACCTGCTTTTTCCAATTCGTTTAATTTTTTCTCAAAACTTTCGCGCTCATTAGCCGGCATTTCCCTTAAAATATCTTTGATCACGCCGATTTTTATTTTTTTGGGATCAATTTTTGTGGGCTTTAAATCCGGCGTTTTTCCCTCGGGCATGGAAGAGTCGCGCTCATCGGCACCCGCGACGGCCTGAAGAATGCCGCGGATATTTTTAATGCTCATAGATAAAATACTGATTGCTTCCATCGATGGAATCAATCCCGCCAGGCCGAAGCGCGAAAGAAGCCCGTATCTGGGCTTAAATCCGCAAACACCCGCGCGCAGGGCGGCCAGACGCGCCTCGCCTGCCAAATCTAAAACCAGTTCAACATCCGCCGCCTTTTTTTGCAGGACGCTTCCGGCCATGCTATTTTTGAGGCCAAAACCAAATTCGCTCATGCGCGTGTAGCCGATAAGCTGGGCGCCTGCTTTTACCGCGTGCTCCGCTACTGTCGCGTTTTCCAGCGCTTTGAAACCGGCCAAAGCATTTGAACCCGTTTCCGTCGGCCAGCCAGCCACGGAGATATTCGGCTGAAGCGCGATTTTAATTTTCTGCAGAGCGCCGCTGCGGGAAGCGGCTTTGATGTTATTGCGATAGAAAAAAACAGAATCCATTTTTGCGGCTCCCCCTACTCCAGAATATTCGCGACTTTGAAGTAATTGCCCTTAACCGCGGGCGCGCTTTTGAGTAGTTGCCCCTTTTCGGCAAGCTCCGATTTTTTTGCCGTAAGCCCCGGACGCGCAATACCAGCCGCGTCAACTACCGAACGAATTGGTTCAT
This sequence comes from Syntrophaceae bacterium UBA5764, assembly GCA_002418825.1. GTDB lineage: Bacteria > Desulfobacterota > Syntrophia > Syntrophales > Smithellaceae > UBA4810. Next base: position 3,984 of record DIEW01000067.1, read on the forward strand.
CATCAACAGGAAGATTATTGACTTCCGCGGCAAGCTTTTGCGCCTCACGCAAAACTTCTTCCATAACCGAACGTTCTTCCTTGGCGATGCCGATACGCGATACCCACGAAACACGATCGAGCAGAGTTTCTTTTTGTGCTTCGCCGGGCAAAATGTTTTTGCCGCCCAGATTTAAAAGCCCCAGTTCGGCGAGCTGTTCTTTTTTTACGCCCGCAGGCGCGCCGGTTAAAGGACATCCGGCGGAGCGGTTTTTGGGGAAGGCAATGACTTCGCGGATGGATTGCGTGCGCAGAATCATTGATACCGCGCGGTCCATGCCCAGCGCCAGGCCTCCGTGCGGCGGCGCGCCGAAATCAAACGCGCGCAGGAAAAAGCCGAATTTTTCTTTCATCTCTTCTTGGGTTAAGCCCAGCGCGGCAAAGATTTTGCGCTGAACTTCACGGTTATTGATACGGATACTGCCGCCGCCCAGTTCCTCTCCGTTGATTACCAGATCGTAGGCGCGAGAACGCAGAGAGAGAAGTTCTTCCACGTTTTTCGGATCGAAGTCCACACGCTCCGGCGCGGTAAAGGGATGATGGCTCGATGTCACTCCGCCTTCGTCCGTGGGTTCAAAAAGAGGAAAGTGCGTGATCCAGACCGGATAAAAAATTTTTTCATCAATTAATCCCAGGCGATTTGCCAGATGCAGGCGCAACTGCCCCAGCGCCTGCGTTACAATGGCGTCAGACGGGTCAGCCACCATTATCAGCACATCGCCGTCCTGCACTTCAAAGCGTTTCTTTAATTCATCAAGTTCCGCTGCGGAAAAAAACTGCACAATGTTGGATTCCAGCTTACCGCCCTCGGCGCGCATCCAGGTCATGCCCTTGGCGCCGAAAGAAGGCGCGATTTCCTTGGCGTATTCGTTTTGCAAAACGTTTTTGCTTAATTTCGCAGATTGCTGCTTGACGTTAATTCCTCTGATACAGCCGCCGCGCTGCAGAATCTGTTTGAATATGGAATAATTGGTATTGCCGAAAACATTCGTTACATCCACAAACCGAAGCCCAAAGCGCAGGTCCGGCCTATCCGAGCCGGTTGAATCCATTGCCTCGGCATAAGTCATGCGCGGGAAAGGGCGCGGCAATTCAATGCCCGCCACGGCAAACATTTTTACGGTCAGTTCTTCAATTAATTCATAGAGGAATTCCTCGTCGATAAAAGAAGCTTCGATATCGAGTTGCGTGAATTCCGGCTGACGGTCGGGGCGCAAATCTTCATCACGGAAACAGCGCGCCAGCTGGAAGTAGCGTTCCAGGCCGCCGATCATCAGAAGCTGTTTGAAAAGCTGGGGCGATTGGGGCAGGGCGTAAAAATTTCCCGGATGCACACGGCTGGGCACCAGATAATCACGCGCGCCTTCCGGCGTGCTGGCGGTAAGCATCGGAGTTTCCACTTCCACAAAACCGCGCTTGTCCAAAAATTCCCGCACGCACTGAAAAATTTTGTGCCTGAAGAATAGATTTTCCTGCATAGCGGGTCTGCGGATATCCAGATAGCGGTACTGCAGGCGCAAATCTTCCGAGACATTTTCTACTGAAGCGTCTTCCGCGCCCGCGACCATGGCCTTGTCAGAAATCGGAAACGGCAGCGCTTCTGATTCGCTCAGCACCGAAAGCTCGCGGACAAATACTTCCAGCGCGCCAGTTTCGATATTGGGATTTTCCGTCCCAGGTATTCTTTTTTTGACCTCGCCCGTGACGGCAATGCAGTATTCCGTGCGCAGAGTTGCCGCCATTTTGCAGATATTTTCGGAAGATGTTTCCGGGCTGAAAATAATCTGGACAATGCCGCTGCGGTCGCGCAGGTGAATAAACAGCAGGCCGCCGTGGTCGCGGTAGGCATCCACCCAGCCGCAAAGCTGCACGGTTTTGCCGATGTGCTCTGAAGACAGCTTGCCGCAGAAAATCCGCTCAGAAAAATTCATGAAAAAACCCTTTCCGGTTGAAGATGAAGGAACAAATTTGTGCCGCGGATAGTATCAAAACTGTACCGATGTTTCAAGGGCTCATAATGACGGACAGGAATAAGCAGTATGTAAAGGGAATGATGCAAACCCCTCTCTTTTTTGCGTCAGAAAACAGAAAAAAGGCCAGAGAAAAGCTTCCCGGAAACAATATTTCAGATCCGGGAAAATAAAAAAACGCCGAAGATCGGATTTTCGGTTACAGTGACGGCGTTTTACGACATCCGCTGTAAACGGTTTAATAATATAAACTTTGCTCAGATATTTTTTGTCTGGTCAAAGGTTATATCTACTCTTTGCCTAAAAAAACCTTTAATCAACTTTTTTGAACATTTTACCTTTGGCGCCGCACACCGGGCAGGTCTCCGGCGCTTCTTTTTCGGCAGTATAACCGCAAACAGGGCACACGTAATAGCTGCAGGCTTCTTTGGCGCTATCCAGTTCATTGAGAACCTGCTGATATAGAGCGGCGTGAATTTTTTCCACTTCGTTGGCAAAAGTGAAAGACCGCTGTGCTTCCTTATGTCCTTCCGCATTGGCCGCCGCGATCATATCCGGATACATGCTTTTGAATTCGTGCGTTTCCCCCGCGATAGCTTCCTGGAGGTTTTCTCTGGTCGAACGAATCGCCTTCAACGCCTTCAAATGCGCGTGAGCGTGAACAGTCTCCGCCTCCGCGGCCGCCCGAAAAAGTTTTGCCGCCCGCGGAAAACCTTCCTGGTCGGCTTTGGCCGCGAAAGCCAGATATTTACGGTTCGCCTGTGATTCGCCGGCAAAAGCTTCTTTCAAGGCTTCTTCTGTTTTTGACATAATCTTCTCCTCTTATTTATATGTTTTATTTTAGTCTTTCTTCCGACAAATGCAGGTGGTCTGTTTCTACCTCCACCAGCGCTTCAAATATCTGTTTGATTCTTGAACTATCCGCTTCGGCGGCGGCCTTTCTGTAGAAATCTATAGCCCTTGTTTCTCTTTCGTGCGAATTTTTCAAGTTCTCGACGTTTTGAGAGTGGCAGGTTTCGTTGCCTTGCGGAACGGATTTCAGCTTGAGTACTTTTTTCCAAATGGACGCGTGCTCCGCTTCAACTTTGCCCAGAGCCTTGAATAAAATCTTTCCTTCGGGGTTATCAGTTTTGTCCGCCGCACAGGCGTAAAATGTCGCGTTGCTTACCTCTACCTGCAGGGCGTGCTCGGCGTTGGCCTTATCCCGCGCGCCTAACTCTACATCAAAATTGACAACCGCATCTTTGGCTTCTTTAATATATTCAATATGCGCGCCGCAGAAGGGGCAGTTTGCCGGTGGATTTTCGCCGATATACGCGTCGCCACAAATCGTGCACCTGTATAATTTTACCATCTTTTTTCCTTTCAGTTATTTGTTGTTGTTATTTTTTTGTCATGTCATTATGATTATTAAGATATACGCCAGGCGGGAATTGTCAAGACGGTAAACCAGGTTTTCTGAAAATATAAGCGTCGGTTTACACGCGGATAAGACGGGCTTTTTGCCGCCTGATGGTTAGCTCTTTATAAGAGCTTAGTTGTGAATCTATTTTGACATACAAATTTTATTTGTTTTAACAATGAGCAATTAAAACAAAATAATAATGCAGACTAAAACCAGGCTGCCCGAAAACAAAGGACACCATAAATCGTCGCAGACGTGGATATCTTTGCCGGTTTGGTGGAGGGCTTTCCGCTATCATTTTGTGCCATCCAGTTTGCTGCCGGCCATTCTTGGCGGCACTGTGGCCTGGACGCAGACCGGAATTATCTATCGGTGGTTTTTCTTTCTGGTTGTGCTGGGGGTAACGCTCAATCACATCGCTCTCAATATGACTGATGACTATTTCGATTATCGCGCCTCTGTGGATCAAAAAAACAAAAAAGTCATAAATCCTTACGCGGGCGGCAGCGGCACTCTAACCTCGGGGGAAATTAAACCCAGTGATATGCGGTTTGTTTTTGCATCACTTTATTTGCTGACTATAATCATCGGCTTATACCTTTGCGTGGCAAGAACATGGTGGGTGCTTGCCTTTGGCTTATTCGGGATGGCGAGCTCTTATTTTTATACGGCGCCGCCGGTACGCTACGGCTACCGCGGCGTTGGAGAAATTTCACAATTGGTTAATTTTAGTTTTACCATCGGCCTGGGCGCGTATGTGGTGCAGGCACTTTCTTTATCGTGGGAAGCGTTTTGGGTTTTATCGCCTCTGGGGCTGATGATGTTCGCGATGATTGTCATCAATGAAATACCGGACAGAAAAGATGACGCGGCGGTAGGCAAAAACAATCTGGTAGTTTTACTGGGAGAGAAAAAGGCGGTTTGGCTTTACGCGGCGGCGATGATCGCGGCGTATTTAGTTATTTTATCCGCGCCGGTGTTTGGTGTGGCAAGCATCTGGATATATCTGGCTTTTTTCACACTTCCTTGGTCTTTGCGGGCATTCGTCATTTTGAAAAGAAATTTGAATAATCCGTCACGGCTTGTGCCCGCGAATCTTCTTACCATCCGCGCGCATAATCTGACGGGAATTCTACTGATTGTCGCTTATCTCATTCGGGGCATTCAGAATAATCATGATTTGCTGATTGCTTTGTTTGTCGTGTTCATTTTGTCGGGTTTTTACATTCCGGCGGCGATTTTTGTATTTTTAAAAAATCACGACACAAAACTCTTAATATTGTAAAATAAGCTACCTTGCGCAAGGAGGAGGGCAAAATGGACTTTGACCGTGAAAGTTTGGCGAAAAACGACGGCAAAGAAGGCCGCGAGGCGCTGGTTGCCGTTGACGGAAAAGTATATGCCGTGACCGGCAATCGTTTCTGGAAAAACGGCGTGCATATGAACAGGCATCAGGCGGGTGCTGATCTGACCGAGGCCATAGCTGCCTCGCCGCACGGCAGGGACGTTTTGGAAAAAATACAGACAAAGGGAACGCTCGCGAAACAGACAGAAGATAAGCCGCCGTTTCTTCCCGGGTGGCTGATAAATTTTTTGGAGGCTCATCCGTTTTTCAAACGCCATCCGCACCCCATGGTTGTTCATTTTCCCATGGCGATTTTTATCATCGCGCCGCTTTTTCTGGCCTGGTATTATCTGGTTGGTCCGGCGCGGGGACTGCTGGAAGCTGTTTTCTATCTTTATATTTTGGGAACATTATCTTTGCCCGCGGCCATCGGCACGGGAATTCTCGCCTGGCTGGTTAATTATTCCGGCAAGCACAATCCCATAATTATCCGTAAAACTGTTTTTTCCGTTGTGCTTCTGATTTTTGATGTCATGATCATTGCGGCGCTGATCATCAAACCCGCTATTCTGCAGAATCCTACCGGCTGGGAAAAAATTGTGCCGGCGCTGATTTTTCTGTGCCTGCCGCTGGTTTCGATTATCGGCGAACACGGCGGTAAACTCGTTTTTCCCGTGTTGAAAGGCAAATAAAAAAACACATATTGTCAGTCTTACGGTGCGTGAGCCAAAAAAAGGCAATAGTTTCGGAGCGCACAAAGCAAAAAAATATAGAGGAAATTTTAGGAGAGATATTTATTCTCTTCAAGAAAACCGAGAAATGTTTTGTGAAATGGCCGGAAATCAAAATTGCGCCGGCATATTAAATGAAAGTTTCTCTCCATCCGGCAGCCCTGAATGGGAATTTTTGCCACCATGCCTTGCTGCAGTTCTCGTTCTATGGCGTAAACGGAAATAATCGAAACACCCAGGCCGGCAATGATAGCTTCCTTGACGGCTTCGGAGCTGCCCAGTTCGGCGCAGATATTGAATTGTGAGAGGTTAACGGACTTTTTCTCTTTGAAATAGTTTTCCATAAAATCTCTGGTTGCCGAGCCTTTTTCCCGGACGATAAAAGGTTCGGTCAGCAAATCTTTAATTGTGATAGCTTTCTTTTTGCTCCATGCATGATTTCCGGGCACGGCTAAAACAAGACGGTCTTTCCAAAGTTCCTGTGCTTCCAGTTTTTTATTTGCAGGGCTTTTGCCAATAATTCCTATTTCCACTTCACCCGCCAAAACCATGTTCATGACATCTTCGCTGTCCGCTGTTTTGATATACGTGGTGATGTCCGGGTGATTGCTGCGCAGCGCGCTTAATACACGCGGCAAAATGTAAGTGGCCGGTATGGTACTGGCGCCGATGTAAATATTTCCGCCGGTATTGACTCCCAGCGCGTCGATTTTTTCTTTTGCCTCTTCGCGCAGTTTAACCATGCGCCGCGCGTAATCATAAATTATTTTTCCCTCGGGCGTGAGCGATATTCCCATACTGCTTCTGTTTACCAGAGGTGCGCCGAGATAATCTTCCGCGTTTCTTATATTTTTGGTCAGAGCGGGCTGGGACAGATGCATTTTTTTGGCGGCAAGGCTGAAACTTCCTTCCTCCACAAGGGAAATCAGCGCCTCCAACTGCTGGAGTGTTATATTTTTAAAATGGTCTGTATCCATAGGATATTTTCTTAACATAAAATTGTAATGCGGGCTATTGAAAATATAACTATAAGGAATATTAAATATTCCTTATAGTTTATAAGGCCGCCGCTATATTACTGAATTTTATAGATGTTTTCTTAATATTACTTTTATGAATTTGCTTTTTGGTGAACCTGATGTTAAAGACAGCGCAAATCTTAAGGAGGCATCTTTATGAAAAATATTTTTTCTTCTCGCACTGGGATAATTATTGTCGGCGCCATTATTGGTATAGGTGCGGCGCTGTTGCAGTATCTGGGCAATCCCGGTAATATGGGAATTTGCGTGGCCTGTTTTGAGCGCGATATAGCCGGCGCGCTGGGTTTGCACCGCGCAGGCATTGTTCAGTATTTACGACCGGAGATCATGGGCTTTGTTTTGGGTGCGTTTGCCGCGGCGCTGTTTGCCGGAGAATATAAACCGCGTGGCGGTTCCGCGCCGTTGGTCAGATTTTTTCTGGGCATGTTCGCGATGATCGGCGCGCTTGTATTTTTAGGCTGCCCCTGGCGCATGCTGCTTCGTCTGGCCGGTGGTGACGGCAACGCGATTTTAGGAATTTTGGGTCTTGTTTTCGGCATATTTATTGGCGTGCAGTTTTTGAAACGCGGCTTCACGCTTGGTCGTTCATACACGCAGGCGAAAGCCACGGGCTGGATCATGCCTGGCTTTATGTTGGCTTTGTTTTTGCTTTTGGTTTTTAATGTGCAGTTCGCAGAAGGCGGCCCCATTTTCTCCAGTGTGGAAGGCCCCGGTTCTAAACATGCGCCGATTTTTGTGAGTATTATTGCCGGCCTGATTATCGGAACACTGGCGCAGCGCAGCCGTTTCTGCACGATGGGTGCGTTCCGTGACGCAATGATGACTAAAGACTTTCACCTGATCAGCGGCGTGGGCGCGCTGCTTTTATTCGCTTTTCTCGCCAACCTGATTTTTGGGCAGTTTAATGCCGGATTTGAAGGCCAGCCGATTGCCCATACGAATCATGTCTGGAACTTTCTGAGCATGACTTTGGCGGGCCTTGCTTTTGCTCTGGCGGGTGGCTGTCCCGGAAGGCAGCTTTTTATGTCCGGTGAAGGAGATCTGGACGCGGGTGTTTTTGTTATTGGTATGATAACCGGCGCGGCATTCGCGCATAATTTTTCTCTGGCGAGTTCTCCGAAAGGCGTTGCCGCTTTCGGTCCCATTGCCGTTATTATTGGTTTGGTATTTTGCCTGGTTATCGGTTTCACGATGCTGCAGAAAGCTAAATAGTGATAATTTTAACCTGACCGGTTTAGTCGGCTGGCGCCGGCCGCGGACTTCAAATCCGCTTGGGCAAACAATGCAATGTTTGCTGTTGGGGTTCGATTCTGAAGCCGGTCTGAAGAAAAGATTTTAAAAAAGTGATATTTAAAAGAACAAAAAAACAAGCTCGTTTCGTCGGAGGCGGGCTTGTTTTATTTCAAAGCGTGGAAGAAGCAATTGCCGCAGAAAAAGTTCTGCGGGCGAATAATTATGATGTGAAGCTAGTGGCGCCGCCGCCTCAGTTGCGCAAGGGCTGTGATCTGGCCGTGGAAATCAACATTGTGGAAAAAGCCGGAGTGGAAAGGCTGTTGCGGCAAAAAGACAAACACTTTGCGGAAATACTGCCGGTAAAAGGCGTAGGCGAGCTTCTGGATGTAGTCAAAGTTAAATATTTTGCTGACGCCTGTATGGTCAAGGCCGGAAACATGAAGCTGACTTTTGACAAAAACACAGGCGTGATTTTGAATATCTCCGGCGGTGGCTGCCCCGACATTCCTTATTTGCATCTGAGCATGGTGGATAAGAAAATTACGGACGTGGCACGGCCTAAAGATAAAGGTCACACGCTTTGCGCTTTGATGTTGGATCGGGCTTTTGTGGAAGCTTTGGAAATTTTCCGCAAGGAGACAAATTAAAATGCTTCTCATTTGCGGAACAATTCCTCAGGCAGATGCCGGTTTGGTTATGGGCGAAGCCAGGTTCAACGGTAGTAAATTGCACGTCGGTAATACGGAAATTCCATGCACGCAGGGAACGGCCGCGCTTGTCAGCGCGGCATGTATTGTCGCTTCTCATTGCCGTATAAATGCGCCGCAGGTGATTTTTGCCGGCGATACCGGCAGCGGTCAGGGCAGCCGTCTGCTTTACGATTATTTGATGAAAAATCTACCGCAGTTAAGCCCGGATATTCTGCTGTTGCATTATATTCTGCCGGTTATGGGATTGATGAAAAAAGTATCCAAGGTGACTGAAAAGTGTTCGAAAAAACCAGTTATGATAGCAGATGCTTCTTCCATGTATGCTGCCAAAGCCGCGGGTCTTGCCGGGCAGTTCGACATCTTCACTCCCGATCTTTCGGAGATGGAATTTTTGGCGGATGCGGAGGCAATTCATCCCGCTTACATCAGCCATCACCTTTTTCGTGCGGAAATCGCGCATATCGATGAATTGATTGAGGCGGCTTACCGGCAAAAAAGCATGGCCAAAACGGTGGTTGTCAAAGGCGCGATCGATCATATTGTGCAGGATGGCAAGATAACATTCACGCTGGACAGGCCTGATCTGCCGCAGCTGGAAGCAATCGGCGGCACAGGGGATACAATAAGCGGCATGGTGGGCGCTTTTATTGACGCAGGTTTTTCCCATTACGACGCGGCTATCAAGGCTCTCAAAGCCAATAGAGAAGCGGGGCAATACGCGCAGGCGACACCGGCGACCAAAATCAGCCAGATTATCACTGCGATTCCTAAAATATTAAATCACAATTAGGCTTAAATAAAAAAAGAAAGGAAAAAACATTATGGTAGAAGTAGATGTCAAAGGATTGAGCTGTCCTATACCTGTGGTAAAAACCAAACAGGCTATGGAAAATAACCCCAAAGACACGATCACTGTTATTTTAGATAGTAACGTGTCGAGAGAAAATATATCCAGGTTGGCAGAGTCAAAGAAATATTCGGTGAAGGTCGAGCAAATATCCGGCGAGGAAAGCAAGTTAATTTTGACACCTCCAGCGTAAAAGTATTTTTGGAATAAATATTATTTAAAGGCGCTTTGCCCTTTACGAGGGAGAGCGTCTTTTTTTATTTATTTACTTTTAGATTGAAATAAAGTTATAGATTGAGCTTGAGATTGTTATGTATTCAACGGGCAACAAAAAAGTTTTTAAAAACGCGGCCACGGTGATTTTGGTGCGGCCTTCCGCAAGCGCCGGCTGGAAATTGTTTCTGGTGCGCCGTCATCAAAAGCAGTCCTTTATGGCGGGTGCCTACGTTTTTCCCGGCGGCCAGGTGGAAGAATCCGATAAATCTCCTGAATTGGAAAGTTATATTAAAAAAACCCCTGATTTTAAACCCGCCAGTATTTTGCAGGAAGATGATCTGCCTGAAGAAGAAGCTTTAGGTTTTTTCATTGCCGTTATCAGAGAAACATTCGAAGAAGTAGGCATTCTTTTGGGCGGCAGCCCCTCCGGTGATTTTATTTCTTTCCATGATAAAGATGTGCGCGCGCAATACAATGAATACCGCCGTAGGCTCTACGCTTCTGAAATAACGCTTAGTGAAATTGCCCGCGAAGAAGGCATTTTGTTTTTTCCCGAGGTTCTTGTGCCCTACGCGCATTGGATCACGCCGGATTTTGAAAAAATGAGATTCGACACGAGATTTTTTCTGGCCAAACTCCCGCCCGAACAAAGGCCGGTGGCCGACGCGACGGAGCTTACCGACTCCCTGTGGGTGACGCCGGAAAATGCTCTTCAGATGCACCGCAGAAAAGAAATAATGCTTATGCCCCCCACGTTCAAAACTATTGAAGAACTATCTGTCTTTGCCTCTATAGACGAACTTTTTATGGCGTGCGCGCAAAAAGAAATTTACCCAATTTTACCCCAGTTATCCGGAGATTTCATTTTACTGCCGCATGACCCGGAATACAGCCTTGCCGGTTATAAAAAATCGCCGGATGTGAATATTGCTTCACGGATAGTTAATGAAAATGGAGTTTGGAAGACGGCTTATTACAGATAACACCCCTCGATCTTCTGTCAGGAAGACTTTAGTGCTTAATCTTGAACTCGCAACCTTAGCGTCTATCAGAATTTTACTTCGGGAGCCCTTTGCGCTTCTTTTGGTGCTTCAAAATAAGGTGATTCCTTAAAATTGAATATCCCCGCAATGATGTTCGCCGGGAATGTTTTGATGGCTGCGTTGTAATTTTTCACCGTTTCGTTGTATCTCATCCTTTCTACGGCGATTCTGTTTTCTGTACCCGCCAGCTCATCCTGCAGTCGCAGAAAATTTTGATTCGATTTAAGTTCGGGATATTTTTCGATGACTACCAGAAGTCTGCTCAAAGCTCCGGAGAGTTCGTTGTTGGCGGTGATTTTATCCGGCACGCTTCCCGCGCCGCCCACCCTGGCGCGCGCATTGGTGACTTCAACCAGTACTTCTTTTTCCTGCTTGGCGTAGCCTTTTACCGTTTCCACGAGATTAGGGATTAAATCGTAGCGACGCTGCAGCTGATTTTCGACCTGCGACCAGGCGGCTTTTATTGCCACATCCATTTTGACAAATTTATTGTAATTGCCCGCAAATAGTTTGAAAAACGCGTAGCCTAAAACAAGCAATAACACGAAAGCAATTATTGCGTTTTTCTTTTTTTTCATATCCATACCCGCCTCCCGTGTTTCGCTGACTGACTCTGCATAATAACTGTTTTTGCCGTTTTGGTGAGATAAACTATTGCGTAAAGGACTTCAACTGTCAAGATGAAATAAAAACAGCGAAAACGGTCTTGTGTAAGTGACGTTTAAGTATTAAGAAGCTTACACCAAATTAAGTGAAGCAGTGCTGAATATGAAAACGAAGATCGTTTTGGTGCACCCGCCGCTTAGCAAGGTCTCCGAGCCTCCGGCTGGCATTGCCAAGTTAGCCGGAGGCCTCAAAGCCAACGCCGTCAGCTATCAGATAATTGACGCCAACGCGGAAGGGATACATTATTTGCTGGGGCAAACCTCGTTTGCAAATGAATGGCCGGACAAATGGAGCAAAAGAGCGTGTAAGAATCTGGAAGCCAATGTTGCCGCGTTACAAAATATCGAAACTTTTCAAAATAAAAGCCGCTATTCGCGCGCCGCGCAGGATGTTAATCGCGTACTTAATATCGCCGCTAAACCCTATGGCGCAACGCTGACCCTTTCTGATTATGCCAACAATCTGCTGACGCCAGCACGAAGCGCGGATTTACTACGCGCCGCGCGGATGCCGGATAACAATCCTTTTTATCCTTATTTTGCCGCGCGTCTGATGGCGGTTATCCAGGAAGAGCCGGAGTTTGTCGGTTTTTCCGTAAATTATTTAAGCCAGGCGCTTTGCGCTTTCGCCATGATTGGTTTTGTAAAAAATATCAATTCAGGGCTTAAAATAGTTCTGGGCGGCTCACTTGTTACTTCCTGGGCGGCGCTTGGCGAGGGGGAAAATAAATTTTCCGGACTGGTTGATGAAATGATTGCCGGAGCCGGTGAAGAAAAATTGTTGGAGTTATTAGGCGGTGAAAATAAAAAAAGAAACTGCGCGCCGGATTATGATGATTTTCCGGCGCAACTTTATCTTGCGCCCGGTTTTATTTTGCCCTATAGCGCCGCGCGCGGTTGTTACTGGCGCCAGTGCGCCTTCTGTCCGGAAAAGACGGAAGAAACCCCTTATCAGCCTTTGCCCGTAGCACAGGTTAATCAGGAGTTAACACAACTGATAAAAAAATATCGGCCTGTTTTGGTGCATTTTTTGGATAACGCTTTGTCGCCTTCTATGCTGAAAAATCTCGCGCAGCATCCGCCGGGTGTGCCCTGGTATGGCTTCGCGCGGATAAGCGGGGAGCTTGCAGATGAGGATTTTTGTATTGCTCTCAAGAAAAGCGGCTGTGTCATGCTGAAGCTGGGTATTGAATCGGGCGATCAGGAAGTATTGGATAAACTCAACAAAGGAATAAATTTAGCGGATGCTTCAGCAGCGTTAAAGTCGCTCAAAAAAGCTGGTATTGCCGCGTATGTTTATCTGCTTTTCGGCACGCCGGCCGAAAATGAAACTAGCGTGCAAAAAACGCTGGATTTTATTGTGCGTCACAATGACTGCATTGATTTTTTAAACCTGGCGATTTTTAATCTGCCCATCGCCAGTGCCGAGACGCAAAATCTGGAAACTGATAGATTTTATGAAGGAGATTTGTCTTTATACAGCAGTTTTCGCCATCCCGCAGGTTGGGATCGCCAAGCCGCTCGCAATTTTTTAGAAAAGACTTTCAAAAAGCATCCGGCTGTGACGCCGCTGGTTAAGCGCCTGCCGGAATTTTTCACTTCCAACCACGCGCCGTTTTTTATTTGGCAGTGTTGACAACTTTTACAGATATTTGTTTTATAAGTTGTCAACAAGTTGTATACAGATTAATTGTATGCGTTTGATATTTAAATGTTATTGTTATTTGAACAATATTAGAATCTTGGCTTGGCTACTTTTTTCGCCACAAGCATTAGTTCTATTTCATCCAGGTCAATGTTTCTGCGGCCCCAATTGCCTGCTGTCCCGCCCCAGATGTTGAGCACATCCAGTCCCGCCAGGCGGCAAAGCAAGGTAAGTTCCGTGGGGACGAAAGCGCGCTCGCGCATTTTACTGGGAAACATTCCTTCCCGCGGCGGTAATTCCGATGATTCTTCCATAGTCAATAGGTTAAATCGTCCTTCGGCAACATCTTGATTGGTGAATCTGCGAATCATGAAAGTGGCGTTGAGCACGGTTAATATGAGTTTTGCCTTTTTTTTGAGACTTTTGGAAATATTGGAAAGAATGTAAAGTGGTTGATTGATTGGATCATCGCGATGACCCAGAAGGCCGAACGAGCCTTCGCAAAGACAAATAGCCGCGTCGTATTTAGCCGGCAGATTGAAATCGGTTGCATCCGCGCGAATAAAATTTGCTTCGACGCCGGCGGCTTTGGCTTTTTCCCGCGCTTCTTTAAGCATTTCGGCGGAGATATCTATCCCCGTGACTTTATAGCCGCGCTTAGCCAGTTCCACGGCATGCCTTCCCGTGCCGCAGCCGACATCCAGAATCGCCGCGCCGGGTTTGAGCGCCAGTTCTTCGATGAGAAAATCGACTTCTTTTAAAGTGTTCTTGGTGAAGGTGTTTTCATCATAAATCGGCGCGTGCGCATCAAAAAATGTTTCCCAAATGCTTTTCTCGGTTATAAATTTCATTTTCCATTGATATTTTCACAGGTTGCTTTCCACGCCTTTGTTCAGATGTTGTTTTATCTCACAGAGAAATATAAAACGTCAATATATAGATTGACGTCTGCTGCCGAGCGTGTGAATCTTTGTTTTTTCGGTGAAGGTTATTTGCGAATTATTCCGCGAAAACGAGAGTATTCCACCATACGGCTGAACGCGAATATGGCGCGTTCCGGCGTTGGATAACAGGGAACGCCCAGTGCGGCAAAGCCTTCATGAATATGTGCGATTTCTCCGGCAGTGCCTCCGTAGTAGCTGGCAAAAACCGGCTTATACGGGTGCCGTTTGAACGTTTCCGCGAATGCTTCGGAAATATCCATCATGCTTTCCGGCATGAGCACGAAAGTAATCAGCAGGGCATCCACGTCTTTTTGATCCATTAGGCACTGGGCAATGTGGCTGGATGCTTTCTTGGAGCCGTGCTGCTCGATAGCGGACCACATGTCGATAGGGTTGCGTACCGGAGCCCAAACAGGCATAACTTCGCCCAGTCGCGTGAGCGTTTCTGGGGTGAGAGCAGGCAGAACAATTCCGTGTTCCTCCGCGGCGTCTGTAGCGGCAACGCAGCCCATACCTGTGATAGAAAGAACACCCATGCGGTTTCCCCGCGGCAGAGGTAGTTTTTCAAAAGCCGATAATGTGTCGAAAAAGGCTTCTGAGTTGTGCACCCGTATCAGTCCCGTCCTGCGGCACACTGCGTCAAACACCACGTCCGATCCGGCAAGCGAGCCGGTATGAGAAGCGACGGCGGCCGCGCCAGCCTCACTGCGGCCGGCCTTCATCACCGTTACCGGTTTCTTTTTGCAGGCTGCCGAGGCAATCTTGACAAAACGCCGTCCCTCAACCACGCCTTCCAGGTACATGCCAATGGTGGTGGTCTGATCGTCTCCGGCCAGATATTCCAGAAGGTCGCTTTCGTTTATGTCTCCCTTATTGCCGATGCAGGCTACTTTGGCTAGACCGAATGGTCTGGTGTCAGCAATCCAGCGCGCCCAGCCTGAGGAAAAAACACCGGACTGCCCGATGATGGATACGCCGCCGGGCTTAATGGGATCGAGGCCGACGATGGAAGTCGCCATGCCGACGGAGGGATTGAGCGTGCCGATGCTGTTTGGTCCCATAATCCTGATACCCGCCTTTCGCGCCTGGCCGACAATGACTTTTTGCTCTCTGGCGCCTTCTTCTCCCACATCCGAGTAGCCTCCAGTACTCAGGATTATGCTGTTAATCCCTTTGGCGGCGCAGTCTTGTAGGGCGTCGGGAACGACATTTTTGGGAATTACAACCATCGCAATGTCCACCGGCGCCGGCACGTTGGAAACTCTGGCGTAGGAAGGAAGCCCGAGAATTTCCTTTCCGCTGGGATTGATGGGGTAAACAGAACCTTTGAATCCTGCCTTCAGTAAATTGCGCAGAATGATATTTCCGCCTTTTTTTGGACTGCGCGAAGCGCCGATGATGGCGATGGATGAGGGATGAAAAAACGGCGCTATCGTTGACATGTCAAGCCGTTTTCGCAGAGGTTCAGTGCAGTGATCATCGAGACGCACCAATGCGTCAACCGCAACTGCTCCGTCCGGATAAGCAATAAAAGGATTAACGTCAATTTCCATAATGTCCGGGCGGCTGGCGATAAGACGGGAAAGCGCTGAAACGGCAGCGGTAACGGCGGCAAAATTCACAGGCTCTTGAGAACGGTAACCTTCAAGCAGCGTAAAGCCTTTGAGTTTTCGGAGCATCGTCATGACGGTTTTTTTGTTTACCGGCGCAAGATCAATAACAGTTTCGCGGAAGATTTCCGTAAATATGCCGCCGATACCGACGAGAACCACCGGCCCGAAAACAGGGTCGCACCTTCCGCCGATGATGAGTTCAAAGCCCGGTTTGGCCATTTTCTGTACTAGAAGCGCATGGGGCGTGTCGGCAAATTTTTTGTTTATTTCCCGGACGGCCCGTTCCAGAGATTTCTTGTTTTTAATATTAAGTACCACGCCGCCTTGTTCTGTCTTGTGCAGAACAGCCGCGGAACAGACTTTTAAAGCTATCGGGAAGCCCAGTGAATTTGCCGCTGCCAAGGCTTGGGCATAATCATGAGCCAAAACACTGTCCACGACAGGGATTCCCCATTGCTTGAGCAGTTTTGCCCCTTCAAACTCATTGAGCGTGGTAATGTTATTGTTTTTTTGCACAAAAAGACCTCCTGCTTTACTAAAGTTTATTGTTCATGATGATAAGAACGGAGAGATAAGTCTGTAGTACGGCGTATGTGCCAGATTTTAAACTAAATCCCTGCTTTTGTCTTTTTCTTCAAGAACTTCTGATTTAACATTCAGTACCGACCAAATTTTTCCCCGTATAACTTCGATTATACCGCTGTCGCGGCTGCTCAGAATACTTTGACCCTCCAAATCGCCGATTACTTTTTTAATTTCATCAGGAAGCTTTTTGGTTAGTTCGGCCAAAGCGGGCAAAGCCTCTTCCATTGTTGTGGTTGGATTTTCCATGAAGTAAACAATGATGATCAGCCGAATCCATAAATTGGTCATTTCTTCCAGAGAGGCATTGGTATTTTTCAGACGGCAGGAAAATTCCCTGAGCATAAAGATACTCATGCCGCGACTCTCCCGCAGTAAATTAATGAAGGTGTTGCTGTCAATGGCGGCCAAGTGGCAATTTTCCATCGCCCGCGCCGAAGCGCTGCGAGGCGCATCAATTAATGCTGCCATTTCTCCAAAGTACTGTCCCGGATTCATTTCTGCCAATAATTTTTTCATCTCTCCCGCTTTTTTTTCCAAAGAGACACGGCCGGAAAGGATATAAAACATTTCGTTTCCTTTGTCTCCTTCGTTGAAAATCAAACTGCCTTCAGTATAAGCACGGCCAAATTTTTTGAAAAGCCTCTCGTCAACTTTTAAATAGTTTTTGTGCGGTTTGAGCATGGCGCGCTCCAGCAAAAGCAAGTCGCGCCGTTGATAAGAAGCCATTAGTTCTGCGCAAAACAAGAAAATCAAGGCCACATAAAATACCCAAAGAGCCAAAATAACGACAGGTTCTAGCGTGCCGAAAACCAGGCCGTAACGAGTGTAATTGGCTATATACCACGCAAATAATTGCTTGGCAATTTCCATCAGCAAGGCAAACAGAGCGCTTCCGGCCAAAAGAACGGCAGGAGGAATTTTTATCGTCGGTATTATCCAGTAGAGAAAGAAGAAAAAAATAACGGTGGCCACGTAAGGAATCACATAGCGCAAGAAAAACCCCGCAACCACCGTTAGTGATAACTCGATACCGCCGGGCAAGATAAACGGCTGGGCGGAAAGAAAGGCGGCAATGGCGCTGATAATCAAGCTTGCCGCGCCCAGTAACCACCCCACGGGTATCATGGATATAGCCAGCAGTTTGGAGACAAAATAATTACGTTTTTTTTGTGAACGGAAAATAATGTTCAACGCAGTTTCCATAATGTTGAAAATGGCGGCGGCCAGCCAAACCAGTCCCAAAATACCCAGTGAGCCCAGCAAATTTTTCTTATTTTCAATATGGCCTAACTGTTCCATGAGCTTTTCGGAGAAATAAGGGTTGAAACTCCTGATAGCATCAAGAATATCTTCCTGGAGCAGAGGGTAAGAGGTAAAAACATTTGCGGCGACGATTATCGTCAGAATAAAAAATGGAATTGCGGAAAGAATTGTATAAAGCGATACAGCTGCCGCTTGGTTGGTATCACCGTTGGCGCTGAAATTACTGACGGCGTCATAGACAACATCCCAAACACCGGCCGCTTTCATTTTCACCGTTTCAGGGAGCCGTTGCTTTGTTGTTGACGCGTCTGCCTTTACTGTGCACATAACATCTGAAGATACTATCTTGTAATAATAATTTGAAGAGATAGAGCATGATTCCATCGTGGGCTGTGATAGGGGAAAGCATCTTTATGATTGCCCGTCATAACGCAGGCTACGAACACACTGGATCGTGAACCCGCTTTGGAGGATAGAGTCTGTTGGATAAATTTGCAATAATTTCTGATGAGGAAAAAATCCAGATGGAAAACCCCGCCTTTCGCCGAGAAGGTTTTTTTATATTATTAACTATTATTAGATGATGCCTTACTCGGCAGTTGTGCCTGAACTACCACCAAGCTTTTCAATCCGAGGTTTTTCTTCCTTCATCTTCTTGAAATCTTGAAGTCCCTGATGGATATCGGAAGATGATTTTTCCGAAGTGACCGAGCACTTGCCGATGATGTTAACTCCTTCAGCAATCGTTAGGCGTGCAGCAGTGATGTCACCGATTATCTTCGCGGTGGCTCTCAGTTCGACTTTGTCTTCGCAGGTTATATTCCCCTCGCTTTTACCCTCAACAATTATGTTGCCGACATGGATTTCAGCCTTTGTGGAGCCCCCCTTGCCAATAAACAGTGTGCCTTTTGAGTCTATTTCTCCCTCGAAAGTTCCGTCAATACGGAGTGAATCTTTGAACTTGATCGATCCTTTTATTTCCGCGTCCGGGCTGATGACTGTTTCTTTGATTTCACCATGCGCCGTAGGCTGCTGCAGTTTATTACTGACATCCATTTTGGGTTCCTCCTCATTTTGGTGGTAGTTGGAGATGTCTTGGCCAGTCCCCTTCGCGCCAAGCATCCGTAAAATATCAACCATTTTCCCTCCTTCCTCGGCTTATCCGATGATGCCGAGAACGCAATGGCATACCATTCCTATGTGCATAAATTTAAACAATATTCAAACACAACCCCATTCTTTTGTCAAGGAGGGTTTAATTTATTAATAAAATATTTTTTGTGGTAACGGCCGGGCATGGCAATATTGTAGACGAAGCATTAAGTATGTTTTTTTTTGGTTGTCACTAGTGGGTACATAAAGGTATATAGTTTGCCTCAATTATTTTTTATGCGTATCCGCCGATGAAGGTGATTGTTAAAGCCTCTCCTGTGATTTCAGACACAAAATCAATCAGGTTTTCCGCAGTTTTACCTTTTATTCTATAGTCGACTTCAGCGATTATTCTGTGTAAAGCTTGGGTCCGCATGATTTTGGTGTTGATGATATACTTTTTTAACTGGTTGTTTTCAAAGAAAATTCCAGCTTCCTTATTGTTCCATAAATTTTTGTTTTTATTTGCTGAAGGTCTGAACATGTTCAAAACGATGCCTACGGGTTTCCCTATCTCCAATTGTTCAAATTGGTCAAAGAGGAAAGAAACTGTTTTGGCGCAAAAAATGTCAACTGTACACGGAATAATAATTGAATCGGCGGCAACATAGCAGTTGATTGTAAGGTTATCGTATGTTGGCGCGCTGTCGATGATAACATAATCATAATTGTTATTGATCTTTTGATTTAAAAAATTTTTAAGCCAGCCTACTTCCCTGATTTTATGGTCAAGGAGTCGTAAATCGGATGGTATTAGGTCAACCCCGTATTTTGTTTTAATTATATTATTTTCTGCCTTATCTCCCATGAGGACGTTAAATATGCTTTTCCCTTTTACGTCATCGGCAAAGAAGAAGGTTGTCGAATTTTGCGGATCCAAATCGATGGCAAGAACCCTAAGCCTCTGTCTGAATAGACTTAAGGCAGTTATTATGCTCAGCGTGCTTTTTCCCGTTCCCCCTTTTATGCTGCAGAATGATATGGTTTTCAAGTTAGGCCTTCTTCACGCATTTAAACAATGTGACAAAATAACTCTGCCCGCATGGGCGCTATTTAACTATCATGAAAATTAAATCCACTGGCCACGCGGCACATCACGCTTTTTTGCTTGCCTTGGAAAATAAATTTGCTTTTTTTGCTCCAAAATTGATTCTTGCATCCTTTAAACCTGAACCGAACATTGCAGTCATATAATATCGCATTACAAGGCCATTATTCATACTTTTTGGGTTTGGAACGCTTGGGGTAAGACATTTTTATGATAGAACTATAAGAATAACAGTTTTGTATGTCAAGAAAATATAGCCTGAAAAATGTGAATGGTTTGTCGATGGTTTATTTTGTGGTTGTTGAAAAACATAAAATATTCATTTTCGCCAGGAGTTATATTGTTGAATGCAGGAAAAGCTCTGTAAGGATTTATCGGATGATGCTTTAAATGCTGTTGCTTAAAAATAGTTTTTAACTGCAAAGGTACGGCAGTTTTTGATTTGTGAACGTATTGATAACTCTTTAATCTATAAAAACATATTGCAATGGTTGGGTCGCTGCGCTAATTTACGATTATGAACCCAGTTCGTTTATCAGTTATTTTGTTTTTAATTCTGTTACTGCTTGCCGGTTGTGCCAACGAGCAGTCAAATAGTGGGCCCCAAGAAAAGGCATATAAACCAACGGCTTACGGTGACATCATTGTCCGGGGCGACATAGGTGATGCGAGCAATCTGATTCCTATTTTAGCTTCGGATTCGGCGTCTCACAGTATCGCGGGTCTCATTTACAACGGACTGGTCAAATACGATAAGGACATGAATATCGTCGGCGATCTTGCGGAGTCGTGGGATATATCCGACGACGGCCTGGTTATAACGTTTCATTTGCGGAAAGGAGTCAAATGGCATGACGGCAAACCTTTTACCGCTAAAGATGTTCTTTATACTTATCAGGTTACTGTTGACCCGAAAACCCCTACCGCTTATGCGGGTGATTTCTTGAAAGTAAAAAAAGCGGAAGTTCTGGACGACTACACATTTCGCGTGACTTACGACAAGCCTTTTGCGCCGTCGTTAATCAGCTGGTCATCAGCGATTTTGCCGCGCCACCTGCTGGAGGGCCAAGACATTACCAAAAGCTCTCTAGCGCGCCATCCTGTCGGTACAGGGCCTTATCTATTCAAGGAATGGCTGGCGGGGCAGAAAATTGTTCTTGTTTCCAATGCCGATTATTTTGAGGGACGTCCTTACGTAGATGGACATGTTACGCGGATTATTCCCGATATGGCGACGATGTTCCTGGAATTGCGCGCGCGTAATATCGACATGATGGGACTCACCCCCCTGCAGTACACCCGCCAGACGGAAAACAATCTTTTCCGGCAAAGCTTCGACAAGTATCGTTACCTGGCTTTCGCCTACACCTATCTGGGCTACAATTTGAAGCATCCGTTTTTTGCCGACAAAAGAGTGCGTCAGGCTATTTCCTACGCCATCAACAAAGAAGAAATTATCAGTGGCGTTTTGCTGGGGCTGGGTAAACCGGCCACCGGTCCTTACAAGCCCGGAACATGGGCATATAACGAAAACGTAAAAACCTATTCATACAACCCGCAAAAAGCTTGGGAGCTTTTGCGCGCCGCTGGCTGGACAAAAACCAACAATGATGGATTTTTGGAGAAAGACGGCCGCCCCTTTACTTTTGAGCTTGTTACCAATCAGGGCAATGAAACGCGTCAGAAATGTGCCGAAATCATTCAGCGACAATTAAAAGAAGTAGGAATAGACGTCAAGATTCGTATTCTGGAATGGGCGGCTTTTATAAATGATTTCATCAACAAAAGGCGCTTTGAAGCGGTCATTTTGGGTTGGACGATACCGTTGGACCCCGATGCTTATGATGTCTGGCATTCGAGTAAAACAGCGCCGGAGGAATTAAACTTTATCTCTTACAAAAACCCTGAGGTGGATGCTCTTCTGGAAAAAGCCCGCTCGACATTTGATCAAAAACTCAGGAAAAAATACTACGACCGTTTTCAGGAGATACTTGTCGAAGATCAGCCCTACACTTTTCTTTACGTGCCGGATGAATTAGTTATCATCAGCAAGCGCTTCAGAGGCATCGAGCCTGCTCCCATCGGCCTGAGTCACAATTTTATTAAATGGTATGTTCCCAAAGACGAACAAAAATACACTATGACCAAGTAGTGCCTACCCGAAATATGTTTTTTTAAAATATCATCTTTGGAAAATCTTCTTTTTTTATTTTGGATTTGAAATTTTTTATTCCTTTGGCCGCTTCTTTTACTTGTTCCGGAAAGGTCAAGAGACGGGGTGTTATCTTGTTCGGTTTTCCGGCGTCACGGGACAGATAACCAAAAAATCCACTTGCCACCGCTTCCGCGACCTCCGTTATGCTGAGATTAACGCGCTTTTCATCGGGAAGTTCAAAGGAAAAATCATCAATCTGCAATTTATCAATGGAAGCTATTAACTGGTAGGCCACCTGGAAGATTTGTTTCGTGCTGCATTGCGAGGTGTTTCCCATGCCACAGAGCATCAGAATCTCCGAATTAATGCGCGGCGGAAAAGGTATGATAACTTTTTCCGCGAAGTCTCCGGCAATTCGTCCCTTCTTGATTTCTCGGGAGATCAAGCCATTGAGACGCCAATCAATGAAGCCGCAGATGCCACGCGGCGGTCTTTCATCGGCAAATATTCCCAGCACAAGACATTTATGTTTTGACGTGTCTGGTGTTTCCGTGGATAGATGGATATTCATTTTTTGCTTGTTTTTAGTTTGAGGGCATCTAAAATGCCGTTGATAAAAGACCCGGAATTTTCCGATCCGAAAGTTTTGCCTAAATCTATGGCTTCATTAAGTGTGACCTTCGGCGGGATATCATCACAGTATAGTAATTCAAAAGCCGCCATCCGTAAAATGCTAATATCAACCTTAGACATTCGTCCCAGAGACCAGTTATCGGAGCAACTGGCAATGAGTTTATCCAACTCTTCTTTGTGTTTCCACGTGCCGTATACTAAAGTTGAGGCGAAATCTTTAGCCAGCTTCGGCGCGGTAAAGTTGCCCCAGAAAAGATCAAGCGCCTTTTCCACGTCGGTATCCACAAAATTAAGGCTGTAAAGAACCTGCAAGGCGATTTCCCGCGCCTTTCTCCTTCCGCGCATTTAAAAATTTTGTACCTCAACCATTACGTAAATTGCCCTGCTGATGTTTTTTGTTGGTTAACACACAAGCTTTAAATGTTTTTGAACAAATCCACTATTTCTATAGCTGTCATGGCCGCGTCGGCGCCTTTGTTGCCGGATTTTGTGCCTGCCCGTTCGATGGCCTGCTCAATGGTATCCGTGGTCAGAACACCGAAGATTACCGGAACTTCTGTTTCCAAGCCGACATTGGCGATACCTTTGGATACTTCAGCGGCGATGTATTCGAAATGAGGAGTTGCCCCGCGGATTATCGCGCCCAGACAGATGAGCGCATCAAAGCGCTTGCTTTTCGCCAGCTTTTTTGCCGCCAACGGCAGTTCGAAAGAACCGGGAACTTTATAAACAGCAATATCTTTTTCGTCCGCGCCGGCTCTTGTCAGAGCGTCCAGCGCTCCGTCGATTAATCTGCTGCAAATAAAATCGTTGAAACGGCTGGCTACGATGCCAAACTTCATTCCCTTAGCGACGATTTTTCCTTCAATTATTTTTGGCATGATTAGTTACCATCCTTTGCTTATGCTTTTTCTATATTTTCAAAAGATGTCCCATTTTTTTTTGTTTGGTTTTCATATATTTTATATTATTTTCGTTCGGATGAATCTCCAAAGGAACCCTCTGGGTTATTTCAATCCCATATCCTTCCAATCCCACTATTTTCTTGGGATTATTTGTCATCAATCGCATTTTATGCACTCCCAAGTCAACAAGAATTTGCGCGCCGATTCCATAATCACGCAAATCAGGCTTGAACCCCAGGGCGATATTCGCTTCTACCGTGTCATGTCCGTTTTCCTGCAGGGCGTAGGCTTTGATTTTATTGACCAAACCAATACCGCGACCCTCCTGGCGCATATAGACAATTACACCTTTTCCTTCTTGGTTTACCATTTCCATCGCACGGTGCAGTTGATCGCCGCAGTCGCAGCGGGCAGAGGCAAAAACGTCGCCTGTTAAGCATTCTGAATGCACGCGCACGAGCACCTCGTCTTCTTTGCTGATTTCGCCTTTTACCAGTGCAATATGCTGGAAATCATCCACGTCGTTTTCGTAAACAATGACCTTGAATTCTCCTCCGTAGGAAGTGGGTATTGTCGCTTCAGCAACTCTTCTGATAAGAGATTCATTCTGCAGGCGGTAATCAATTAAATCGGCGATGGCGACTATTTTAAGTTTATGTTCGCGGGCAAAAATTTCCAGATCCGGCATGCGCGCCATCGTTCCGTCGTCCTTCATTATCTCGCAGATGACTCCGGCGGGCGTGAGTCCTGCGAGCCGGCATAAATCAACCGAGCCCTCGGTTTGGCCGGTGCGCACCAGCACGCCGCCCCTGCGCGCGCGGATGGGAAAAACGTGTCCGGGGCTTACCAAGTCTTCCGGCTTGGCTTCAGGATTAACCGCCGCCCTTATAGTTGTCGCACGATCCGCAGCGGAAATTCCCGTGGTAACGCCNNGTAAATGCCGTACCGAAACGCGCCTTGTTTTCCTGTACCATGGGTTTCAGGTTGAGTTTGTCAGCGATTTCTTCGCTTAGTGTGAGACAAATCAATCCGCGTCCATTACGCGCCATAAAGTTGATTGTTTGTGCAGAAACGAACTGCGCCGCCATGCACAAATCACCTTCGTTTTCCCTGTCTTCGTCGTCCACGAGAATAATCATTTTCCCGTTGCGGATATCTTCTATCGCCTCTGTAATTTTGCTGATGGCCATTCTTTTATTATCCTTAATCTATTTAAAACCGTGTTTCTCCAGAAAATTATTATCTATTCCCCGCGGTGATTGCAACAGTTTTTCCACGTATTTGCCCAGAATATCCGTTTCGATATTGACCAGGTCTCCCTCTTTTTTAACAAGCAGCGTGGTCTTCTCCGCAGTATGGGGAATTATATTAGCATAAAATCTGCCGTTTTCCACTTTGTTTATGGTAAGGCTGATGCCGTCGATAGCCACCGATCCTTTCTCCACGATATAGCGCGCAAGAGCCTCGTCTGTTTGGATAGCAAAAATGACCGAGCCGGATTTCTGCGTTTTGGAAAGAATGCGGCCAGTGCCGTCCACGTGTCCTAAAACGAAATGCCCGCCCAAATAGCCTCCGACGCGCAGTGATTTTTCCAAATTTACTTTGCTGCCGGGATGCATCTGTTTAAGATTTGTTTTATCCAAAGTTTCGGCGGAGACATCGGCGTGAAAAATATTTTGATTTTTTGCGGTTACGGTAAGGCACGCGCCGTTGACGGCGATGCTGTCGCCCAAGCGCACATCGGCCATCTCGATGCCTGCTTCTATTTCCAAAACGGCATCCGTGCCTTTCATGCTCAGACGTTTTATTGTGCCCAATCCTTCGATAATTCCGGTAAACATAGTCTATTTTTTCTCTTTATTTAACAAGTCCTTCAGCTCAGTCATGAATTCCCCGACATCGCGGAATTGCCGGTAAACCGAAGCGAATCTGACATAAGCTACGCCGTCGAGTGCCTTTAGTTCTTGCATGACTTTTTCGCCGATGACGTTAGAGGGAATTTCTTCTCCTTGATATTCTTGGCACGTTTGCTCTACGGCGTCTACTATCTTTTCCATTTCCTCCATACTTATGGGGCGTTTTTCGCAGGCTTTCATCACGCCGTTGCGGATTTTTATACGGTCAAACGCCTCGCGCCGCCCGTCTTTTTTTACCACCATGGGCAGAATATCTTCCACGTACTCATAAGTGGTGAAACGCTTTTCGCAAGCCAGACATTCCCGTCGTCGTCGAATGGCTTTGCCGTCCTTGCTGATGCGTGAATCAATAACTTTATTTTCTGCATTGCCGCAAAAGGGACATTTCATCTTCCGCCGTCCTAAATATTTAGAGCTGTTTGACTTTAATCCCCGCTTCCTTGAGCATTTGAGCCGCCAGCTTATCACTGTAACCGTTGTGGATAACAACTCGTGTTACGCCGGCATTAATTATCATTTTCGCGCAGATAACGCACGGATGATTTGTGCAGTAGAGGGTTGAGCCATTAGCGCTGACGCCGTGAAAAGCGGCCTGAATAATGGCGTTTTGCTCCGCGTGCAATCCACGGCACAGTTCGTGACGCTCGCCGGAAGGAACGTTTAATTTTTCCCTAAGGCAGCCGATATCCAGGCAGTGCTTCAATTTTGAAGGCGCGCCGTTGTATCCGGTGGCCAGAATCCGGCGGTCACGCACAAGCGCGGCGCCTACCGCCCGGCGCATACAGGTGCTGCGGCGGGATACCAAATCCACAATATTCAGAAAGTAAGTGTCCCAATCCGGTCTTGTTCTGGCTGCTTTTTTAGGGATGCTTTTAGAAATTTTTTTTCCGGCCATCACTGCCACGCTTTTTGTGTGCTGAGAAATTCACGACTTGCCGGCCTTAAATTCTATACTGATAGAGGGGAAATTTCACGCAAATGCTTTTTATTTTCTCAGACACAGCCTTGATTTTTGTTTCGTTGTGGATATTTTTTATGACGTCGGCAATGCACGAAGCAATCAGGCGCATTTCATTTTCCTTCATACCTCTGGTCGTTACCGCGGGCGTACCGATACGGATCCCGCTGGTTACCTGGGGGCCTTTGGTATCAAAAGGAATCCCGTTTTTATTCACGGTAATGTTTGCCCGATCCAGCACCTCCTGCGCCTCCTTGCCGGTGACGCCTGCCGACGTCAGGTCAACCAGCATCATGTGATTGTCCGTTCCGCCGGAGACCAGACGGAAACCCTGATTTTTCAATTCATCCGCCATCGCCTGGGCGTTTTTAATAATCTGACGCTGATATTCCTTGAATTCCGGCGTAAGCGCTTCTTTAAAAGCGGCCGCTTTTGCCGCGATGATATGCATCAACGGTCCGCCCTGTGAGCCGGGAAAGACACGACTGTTGAGCGTTTTGGCGTAATCTTGTTTGCACATAATCAGACCGCCGCGCGGACCGCGTAATGTCTTGTGGGTTGTGCTGGTCACGTATTCACAAACAGGGATGGGCGTGGGATGAAGGCCTGTGGCCACAAGTCCGGCGATATGCGCGATATCGGCCATGATTACCGCGCCGACTTCGTCGGCGGCTTCACGGAATTTTTTAAAATCGATTATCCGCGGATAAGCACTGGCGCCCACGACAATCAATTTAGGCTTATGCTCGCGCACCAATTTTTTTACTTCCCCGTAATCGATTGTTTCTGTTTCACGGTCAACGCCGTAAGCGACGATTTTGTAAAACTTGCCGGAAAAATTCGCGGGACTGCCGTGAGACAGATGTCCGCCGTGCGAAAGGTTCATTCCCAGAACTGTGTCACCCGGCTGGACCGTGGCGAAATAAACCGCCATGTTCGCCTGCGTACCGGAATGAGGCTGGACATTGACGTGGTCAGCGCCAAAAAGTTTTTTACAGCGCTCAATGGCCAGGTTTTCCGCCACATCGACGAATTCACAGCCGCCGTAGTAACGATTGCCGGGATAACCTTCGGCGTATTTGTTGGTCATGATGCAGCCCTGCGCTTCCAGGACGGCTTCACTGACAAAATTTTCCGAAGCGATGAGCTCGATATTTTGCGCCTGACGGCGTGTTTCCGCTTTAATGGCCTGATGTAATTCCGGATCAATTTTTTCCAAAAACGACATTATAACAATTTATCCTCTCTTTTCTTGTCTGCGCTGGATTATGGGGAATATTTTTTAAAAACCAAAACGGCGTTTACGCCGCCAAAGCCGAAGCTGTTGGACATGACAATGTTGATGTTTGCCTTTCGGGCAACGTTGGGAATATAGTCCAGATTACATTCGGCATCGGGATTTTCCAAATTTACCGTTGGTGGTATTATCCCTTCTTCTATGGCTTTAACACTGAAAATAGCTTCCACGCCGCCCGTACCGCCGAGCATGTGCCCGGTCATCGACTTTGTAGAGCTGATCATAAGCTTTTTAG
This sequence comes from Syntrophaceae bacterium UBA5764, assembly GCA_002418825.1. Lineage (GTDB taxonomy): Bacteria > Desulfobacterota > Syntrophia > Syntrophales > Smithellaceae > UBA4810. Next base: position 31,576 of record DIEW01000067.1, read on the forward strand.
CATGCGCACCGAAAAGTGATTTGATGGCTTGCGTTTCGTACAAGTCGTTGAGCGGGGTAGAAGTGCCGTGCGCATTAATGTAATCAATATCCGAAGGATTTAAACCGGCGTCTTTAATTGCGGCGTGCATACTGCGAACTGCGCCTTCATGCCCGGGAGGAGGAGCCGCCATATGAAAAGCGTCGGATGAACAGCCGTAGCCGACAAGTTCTGCGTAAATGCGTGCGTCTCTAGCCTGGGCGAAAGATAGTTCTTCCAAAATCAATATGCCGCAGCCTTCACCGATGACAAAGCCGTCGCGTCCCTGATCAAAAGGACGACTGGCTTTTAGCGGTTCGTCATTGCGTGTGGAAAGAGCGCGCATAGCGCAAAAACCGGCGACAGCCAGCGGAGTAATTGCCGCTTCAACCCCACCCGTAATCATGACGTCAGCATCTCCGTAAGCAATGGTTTTATAAGCGTCGCCGATGGCTGAAGTTCCCGCCGCACAGGCGGTTACCGCGCAATTGATGGGGCCTTTGGCACCGAAGCGAATGGAAACAAGACCCGAACCTAGATTGGCTAAAATGGAAGGGACGGCAAAGGGAGAGATTTTTCGAGGTCCGGATTCAAACAGCAACTTTGTTTCGCTTTCCATCGTTGCCAGTCCGCCGATGGCCGAACCGATAATTACGCCAGTGCGTCCGGAAATTTCCGGGGTTATTTTTAAAGCGGCGTCATTCATTGCCATTTCTGAGGCGGCAACGGCGTACAAAATGAAATTATCCAGACGACGAGCTTCTTGTTTGTCCACAAACTGCAGGGGGTCAAAGTTTTTTACTTCACCAGCAATTCTGGATTTAAAAGCAGAACTGTCGAATTTGGTTATCGGCCCGATGCCCGATTTCCCGGCAATCGCGGACTCCCATGATTCGCTGACGGAATTGCCCAGCGGCGTCAGAGCGCCGATACCTGTAATCACAACGCGCCTTTTCATTGATGAATACCCTAGCTGACATTAGTTAATATTTTTACTTTTTAAAAATTCAAGGACATCTTTGATTGTCCGGATTTTTTCCAACTCTTCATCCGCTATTTCAATGCCAAACGCCTCTTCCATTTCCATAATAAGCTCAACAAGATCCAGCGAATCTGCCCCCAAATCGTCGATGAAAGATGCTTCCGGAACGCATTCTTCCCTCGTAACATCCAACTGCTCCATCACAAGTTTGATAACTCGCTCTTCTAATGTCATGTAAAGATCCTCCTCCATTCTAATCTATTATTGCCAATAATCTAAGACAGATAATACTGTTCTTTACCTGTTTTTTTAAAATATTTCCTTAAATTTTTCATCAAACAAAAAAGGCGGCGCTGTTTTCAAGATCCGAAAACACCTTCTGCTGTTAAGCAGTTTTTTCCGGTTTACCGTAATCTCTGCCTCGATAAGTGCCGCAATTCGGACATACACGGTGAGGCAATTTCGGCTGATTGCACTGTGGACATACGGATAAGGAATTAGGCTTTAAAAAATCGTGTGCTCTTCTCATATTCCGCCTTGTTTTGGAATGTCTCTTTACTGGATTTGGCATGGTTATTATCCTCTTTTTCTTAATTATTTATTTTAAAGTTTTTTAAAGCAGCCATGCGGCTATCGACGTTACCGCTTGTGCAATCACAGGAGGAATCATTAAGATTCGTGCCGCACTGCGGGCACAATCCTTTGCACTCCGGATGGCATAGGACTTTAATCGGTACCTGTAAAATTATCTGTTCACAGATAATCGGCGTCAGGTCGATAAAATCGCCATGGTAATAACTGATTTCCAGCTCTTCTTTTTTCAGTTCCAAATCTTCCTTAACCTGGGGTTTCTCCGGAATTAATGTGTAATCAAAATTAGCATCGAGGGGGAGCTTTGCTTCTTCCAGGCAGCGGCTGCAATTGATATTGATAGTTGCGGAAAATTTTCCTTTGATAAAAACCGTTCCGGATGTTTTTATAATATGACAGTTAACATCCAATTTATTAAGGGAAAAGTCAGGTTTTTCATCCTCATTAAAACACGCGTCAAACCATTTGCCGCCTTCGGAAAAGACCAAGTTGAGCCCATCCTCAGGAATGGTAACCACATTAATTTTCAAAGAATTAGTCGTCGAAACCATGATGGCTTGCTAAACGTTCGCCCTTTATGTATTAAGCGTAAAAGTTAATTATAAAATACCAGGATTGTCAAGGATAATTTAACATTATTAACCAATTGCAACTTGACAAAAGACGACTGACAATCCTATAAAACTTTAACAAATATTTGGGAATAAAAAGATGAAAAAAATACGTACGCGCTTCGCACCTTCGCCAACAGGTTATTTGCATATCGGCGGGGCGCGAACAGCTCTTTTTAACTGGCTTTTTACGCGCCATCAGGGCGGCAAGTTTATTTTGCGTATCGAAGACACAGATCAGGTGCGCTCCACGGAAGAATCCACCAGAGCAATTCTTGATGCCATGACCTGGCTGGGCTTAAACTGGGACGAAGGTCCTTATTTTCAGGCCGAGCGGGTCGGATTGCACAGGGAAATGGTGCAAAAACTCATCAAAGAGGGGAGAGCTTATTACTGTATCTGCACGCCAGAAGAATTGGAAGAAAAAAGAAAAAAGGCCCTTGCTGCCGGCAAAAAGCCTAAGTATGACGGCACCTGCCGCGAAAAAAACCTGCAGAAAACCGCCGGCTCTGTAGTGCGCTTCCGCGGCGCGCAAACCGGCGTTACCGTTGTCGAAGATTTAATCAAAGGCAA
>DIEW01000067.1:34437-53825 GCA_002418825.1 Syntrophaceae bacterium UBA5764
GCGGCGACGACCACGTCAACAACACGCCGCGCCAGATTCTGCTTTATCAGGCGCTGGGATTTGAAGTTCCGAAGTTCGCGCACGTGCCGATGATCCTCGGCGCGGATAAAACGCGCCTGAGCAAGCGCCACGGGGCGACTTCCGTCATGGCGTATAAAGAAATGGGTTATCTGCCGGAGGCGCTGGTTAATTATCTGGTACGTCTGGGCTGGGCGCACGGCGATCAGGAAATTTTTTCCTTAAAGGAACTGGTGGAAGTTTTCTCGCTGGAGGCGGTGGGCAAATCGCCCGCGGTTTTCAATCCGGAAAAACTTTTGTGGCTCAACGCTCATTATATCAGGGAAACTGAGCAGGAAAAGCTCTACGAGGCGATGAAAGATTTCTGGCCTGCCGCCGCTGAGAAAGCTGACAAGGGTTTCATGAAAAAGGTGATTGTTGATTTGCAACCGCGGGCGAAGACTTTAGTTGAGCTGGCCGCATCTGCCGGTTTTTATTTTGCTGAAAAGGTGGAGTACGAAAAAGAGGCGGCGCAGAATTTTTTACAGCCATCCATTGCCGGTTATTTGAAAGAGATTGCGGTAAAACTTTCCGGTACACCAAATTTCAGCAGGAAGGGAATCGAAGATTTCCTTACGTCCTTCGCCCAGGAAAAGGAAATTAAATTAAAAGTCATCGCCCAGCCGCTGCGCGTGGCGCTTACCGGCAAAACAGTCAGTCCCGGCATTGATGAAGTTATGGTGACGCTGGGTAAAGAGCGCGTTGTGCAAAGGCTTCAGGACGCTTGCGCTTATATTAATTCACAATGATAACACACAAAGTCAGTTTTGCTTGACTTTTGTCAGGGGATTAAATAGTCATACGGGACATTTTTCCACGATGGTCCCATCGTCTAGTGGTTANNTCTCACGCCGGAAACCGGGGTTCAAACCCCCGTGGGACTACCAGATATATATCAAATAGTTAAGTAGCGTAATTCTAGATCATTCACTTTTCTATAAGCTATTTCCCCACATTATTCCCCACTATTATTTGTAAGAAAGCACTTGACATAAAAGTAATAAGATATAAGATGACTTATCACTTATCTATAGGATGGTATTGAATTTATGAGGCCTATAGCATTAAAGAGTATTATTACGATCGTCCACGCAATTACTAAGGGATACGATTTAGATTCTTTTATCAATCCCGCAATTACAGAAAAAAAACGGATTCCAAAGACTTACTTCAGTCAGGTTATTCAGAAAAGAGCTGGCATTACAGCAGCCCAAATACGGCACTGGACGGTTTCCGGAGTTCTGGAGCCGTATAAGCTTGCTAGCGGCACAGGCAAGATGCACGTCTACGATCACCAAAACCTAATTGAGGCTAAAATTTGCAAGGAATTAAACTACTATTCTATAAATTACAATTACATGAAAAGCATTATGAATTTTTTGAGAACACATAAATGGAAGGTGAACTGGATAATTCGTGATTTTAGCCGTTCGGTCGATGAAAGTAAGAAAGAAGTAACGATGAGTAATAATATAGTTATTTGGGATTTCTTTAAAAAATACCCTTTGCACGAGGATATTTACATAATGATCTGGAAAACGAAAACCGCTCCAGCCATAATGACAGACCAAAATTTCGGAGATTTGAGTTTACACGTAACTAATAAGTTTGAAATTGTAGAAATATCTGAAAGGTGCAGTAGTGTGATCGTCATAAATTTGACAAATCTCATATGGGAAGAAGGCGATTTTTTTAAAGAATGGTAATCTCTGAATCTAATGTAGTGAAGTCGTCAAATATAAAGGAGTCAATAGAGCATGACAAAATCATTCTCGATGCTGAAGGTCCCTTTCCTCGAAGAATTATTATTAAAGATTGCATGGGTTGTAAAAAAGAATATCGCCTTGTCAAAACGCAGTCAGGAAATTTTATCCTGAATAAATAAAGAATAGCTAGCAAGCAAACAGCGAGCAAGCGTCAAGCTAATTAGCCAGCAAGCCACGACTCACCGTAAACACGGTAATCGTGGCTTTTTACTTACAAATAATCCTTAGGAAGGATGCATATCGATGGATACAAGTGAGCTTATTAAAAAACGCTATTTAAATGAACATGAAGTTTCTCAATTGACAGGGATTGCGGTATCTACATTACGTAACGACCGACATCTCCGGCGGGGATTTCCTTATTTGAAAATAGGAAAAAGGTCAGTTCGTTATATTACCAGTGACGTAGTCAGAGAAATGGAAAAAAAACGTATTACCTTTGACTAAAGCCACATAAATAAGAAAGCAAAATTTATAAGGATTTTCACATGCAAGACATATATTCATTATTTTTCCATGCTGGAGAAATAGTTGAGATCAGAGCTATCGGTCTTTTCGGCAAAAATCATGGATGGGAGGGATTTGCACGAGAAACTGTTGCGGGATACTTCGACAATCCTAAAGATTTTGGCAAATGTGCCACAATTCTAAATGATGCTGGTGCTACTGGTGTTTATTTTACCCTCAATCCGTGCAAGCCAGCATTAATAGCCCGTGCTAATAATCGAATTCGTGTCATGAAATATACAACTCAAGATAAAGACATTAAATGTGTCCGCTGGCTACCCATAGATTTAGATCCAAAGAGGCCTTCCGGTATATCAGCTACGGATGCCGAAGTCGCTCTGGCCCAAAAGAAAGCTCTCATAATTGCCTCCTGGCTGGAGTCAGAAATGGGATGGGAAAGTCCTATCAGGGGATTTTCTGGGAACGGCTATCATTTACTTTATAAACTGCCTGACCTCCCAAATAACGATGAAACTCATAAAACTATTATGCAATGTATCAGCATAATTTCAGGAAAATTTAGCGACGATCATGTTGATATTGATGTTTCAGTCGGAAATCCGGCTCGAATATGGAAGCTATTCGGGTCTACTGGACGGAAAGGGGACAATACGCTTGATCGACCGCATCGTAAATCATTCATAATTGAAAATGGTTTTTAAAATGAAAAGTTTATCAGATCTTCGATGCACATCCTTTGAGTCAGTTTTAAAACTAGCAGGACTAACAACCGGTTCTACACAAAAAAAAATATTTCAGCAAGAAATTCCTAGTGGGGCATTTCCTGAATCTTCTGCAAAGAACATGAATGCATTTTTTTCTACAGAGAATCAAAAACTATTACAAACACGACCCATGACTAAAAGTGAACTTGGTCCCATCGATATGGAAAAATACCTAAATTGTTTTGGAATAAAATTCAATATCAAGGACGACGGAACAAAAACTATATACCGCCTGCAAAAATGCATTTTTAATCCTGATCATGGTCCAAATGAAGCGTCAATCATTATACCTAGACATGGCCCGATATTGTATCAGTGTTTTCATTCAAGTTGTAAGCATCATACATGGAAAGAGGCTCGACGCATGATTTCTGGCGACAAATCTCTAGCCGAGTTTTGCGAGGGCTACGACCCCCACTGGAGGCCACCGAGAACTACGGGCAGCGGGCAATTTAGCCAAAACATCGTTCTTGATTTTATGTCTTCTGAGGAGCCTGCTTATGTAGCGGACGGCAAATTGATACCCCCGCCATCGCAAGTTGATTGGCGTGAATTTTACATAAAAGGCCATCGGGACGAATTTGTTCCTCTTTACTTAGTGCGGTATTTACAAAAATATTTACATCCCTTGGCTTGTACGGCAAAACAATTTTGGAAATATAAGGAAGGCGTTTGGAAACCTTATTCTGATGCGTCAATTCGCCAGCATATCACTCGATCGTTGAAGGAGAAGGTGCAAGGAAGGCTAACGGATAATGTAATAAAAATTCTTGCTGATGAAACATTTATAGATGAGGAACAATGGGATAAAAATCCTTTGTTGATAAATTGCAAAAGCGGGATGATCAGTATTGAAACAGGTGAAACTATTCCACACGATCCCAAATATTTAAGCAGGGTTCAACTGCCTGTGAACTACGATCCTCATCAAGAATCAGTCCGATGGTTCGAATTCCTGAAAGACATTTTTCCAGAAGACTTTGAGGATCCAAAGAATTCAAGAACATACATGACAAAACACTACCTCCTTCAAATGTGGTTCGGTTATTGCCTATTGAGAGATAATCGCTTTCATAAAGCCCTGTTCCTTTATGGAACCGGCAGCAACGGGAAAAGCACAGTCATTGAGGTTTTACAGGCTATGGTTGGTGAGAAAAATACTTCTAACCTGTCTCTCTCTGACTTATGCCAGCGTTTCAAAATACAGCATCTCTTAGGTAAAATGGTAAATCTGGCAACGGAAACCGGTTCGAGAGACCCTCTTGCAATGGATGTCTTCAAAACTATAATTGCAGGAGAAAAAATTTCAGCTGAAAGGAAATATGGCGATGTTTTTGATTTTAGACCGTATGCTAAATTTTGCGTTTCTATGAATGACGTTCCTGTCATTACGGACAAATCTTATGGTTTTGAACGAAGAATAATTGTCTTGTCTTTTAATCGCCGCATTGAAAAACACGAGATAATTCCGAATATCAAGGAAGTGCTAATTGAAGAAATTGACGGCATTTTCACTTGGGCAATCCGTGGTCTTCAGATGCTTCTTAAACGAAATGAATTCTATATCGGAGAAACAATAGGGGACGATACAGATCAATTCATGAAAACCATAAATCCCCTTCTTATCTTTGGCGAGGAATGCTGTGAATTTCATCCTGAGTATGAAATTGAACCACAGGCTCTTTGGGAAGCTTATAAAAGATGGTGCGATGATGGTAAAAATCGGCCTCTTGGTCGCAATAATTTCTATAATCAAATCTTGGCACAGTATTCAAAGGTCAAAAAAAGCCGCACTGAAAAAAGTCGTTTATTTAGGGGAATCAGGTTAAAATATTTTTGATTCAATTATCGAACATATAATTAATGCCTAATTAATTGAAGTTAAATATTAGAACTGTAATTATTCCTCTTCTGTTATCTGTATTTTTTCACTGTCGGAATCATAATCAAGCATTGATATTTCGGGAAGCGATGCACCAATGATACCCTGCATATCACCATATAATCCTGCGGTATTAAGAATTACTTTTTCAATTTGTTTCTCCCTCTTTGACCAGCTTTTAGTAATTGCGCGCTTTTCTTTATCAAGGTCATTTTTCATTGTGCTGAAGGCTTCGACAACCGCTTCAATTTTCTGCCGGAACTGAGAGCCGGAGAAATAGTCATAAAGGATTTCCATTTTTTCGCCTTTATTTACTGATGAAAGAATTGCCAGATTGATTTTGATCAAACTTTCTCTTAATACTGCGGCGATACTACCGGAAAGAACAGGACTTGTAATCCACACGCCCTCCATTTGGCCGAACTGCTGCATACCTTTGGGTAGTGCTTCTGTAACAATGACAGCAATTTCTGCGTTAACTTCCCTTTGATCACTCTTTAACTTTTCAATCCAGCCATCGGACCAGGCTTTTGTTCGCTTTGTCTCCCATACTATGCTGCCGCAATCCTGGCCGGCAGGGTTCAGCACCTTTTGAATCACGTCTGCACCTCTCATGCCTTTCGATACAGGTTCAATGTTATCGTATGGGAATCGAGCTTTGAGGGATGCTTCAAGGTCTAGTTCGAGAACCTCGCCCTGTGTTTGCATGGAACCCTGTTCCGCTTTTCGTTTGAGGTCATCGATGGTCTTACGCATATCTTCCATCTGTTTATCTTTTTCAAGATCCTTCAACCTGTGGGACTCAGCAACTTGACCCATCGCGGATGATCTGATCTTCTCTCTTTCTTCATCCATCTTTCTCGCAATTTCCAAATCAACGTTTTTCTTTTGTTCTTCCAGGTCACGCACTTTTCTTCTCAAATCCAGCTCATTATTCATGGCTTGTTGGGCCTTCGAGTTGTTTTCAAAAATCTGTTGTTTCAAATCGCTGATTTCAACTTTTAGAGCGGTTTCAGCCTCGATTCTCGCTGTTTGTTTAATTTTTTCTTCTTCGGTCTTTAGTCTTTCTTCAACTTGCTTTGCGATAGCATTCTGGGCACTCTGGATTTCTTCCTGCTGTTCGCAGACCTTTTTCTCACGAGCCGCGATAGCAGCTTCACGCTCCTTTGATTCACCCTCAAATTCTTTTCGTAAGCCTTCGCGAACTTGATTGAAAAGCGTTTCAGTCAAAGGAATTTCCTTCCCGCAATTTGGGCAGATTATATTTTGATCAATCATGGTTGTGCTCCTCCAATTTTTATTTCTTGCTAACCATTTAGCAAGGACGGTGCCAATGTAAAAAATTAAAACTTATATCTGCAACATTCTTTGGTTTTAAGAATATAACACGATTCAAGATGGAAAATGTTCAAATAACAGGGTCATAATAATTCTTGTGAATAATAAAATAATTTGTATAATGTCAAATATGCCCAATAAAATTCTTTTTGCCTGGATAGGCAGAACCGATCTTAAGGCTTCACAAGGTGCTTTAGAAAGTGGACTGGGTCCAATAGGACAGGCTGCACGCGCACGACGGTTTACTCATGTTGTGCTTATCTCAAATTACAATAAAGAAGAAGAAAATAGGTTTGTTACGTGGCTTAAAGGAATAACATCAGCTGAGATATTTAAATATCATATGGAATTATCTAGTCCGACAGATTTCAAAGAAATTTATGAAGCAGCGATAAAAGTAATAAGTGATTCAGAGAAAAAAATAGGGGCAAAAGAATTACATAAAACCTATCATTTAAGCCCAGGAACACCCGCTATGGCAGCGGTTTGGATAATCCTTTCTAAAACAACACATCCTGCCGAGCTTATAGAGTCATCTCAGGAAAGGGGAGTAAAAACAATTTCTTTACCTTTTGAAATATCAGCAGATTATGTCCCGGATATATTGAGACCGGCAGATGAAGATTTATTATCTCTAACACAGGGTCTGCCACCGGAATCTCCTGAATTTGGTATAATTGTCCATCGTTGTAAACAAATGAAACGCCTGATTGCACAGTCTAGAAGATTTGCAGTTTACGATGTGCCAGTGCTCATTCAAGGTGAATCTGGCACAGGCAAGGAACTGTTTGCGCGTGCTATTCATACGTCGAGCGCAAGAAAAAACAATGTTTTCATAGCTGTTAATTGTGGATCTATTCCACCCGAGCTTGTGGAGTCGGAATTTTTTGGCCATAAAAAAGGATCGTTTACCAGTGCAATTACCGATAGAGATGGCTATTTTGCAACTGCTGATGGAGGCACTCTCTTTCTAGACGAAATAGGCGAACTTCCACTGGCCGCGCAAGTTAAACTCTTACGGGCTATACAAGAAGGTAAAATTATTAGGATTGGTGAGAGTAATGCGCGCAATGTAAATGTTAGGATCATTGCCGCAACTAATCGTAATTTAATAGAAGATGTCGCAGTGGGAAGATTCAGAGAAGATTTACTGCATAGGATAGCGGTTGGTGTCCTTAATCTTCCTCCTTTAAGAGAGCGTCACGGGGATCTCAATCTTATTATTGATCATGTTCTTGAAAACATAAACAAAATATTTAATAATAAAAGCGGTTGGCAGCATAAAAAACTTTCTGCGGGCGCAAGAAATCTTATGCACCAGCATACATGGCCGGGAAATATCCGCGAGCTATACAATACGCTGGCCCGCGCCGCGATATTAGTGCCAGGGTTAACAATAGATACCGATGATATTCGCGAAACATTATTTCCGATTAGTAAGTCACCAGGGAAGGAAACAAATATACTTAATCGCAATCTAGGCAATGGTTTTAGTTTACCCGAAGTTATTTCAGATGTTGCTAAACATTATTTGGAAAAGGCATTGGAAGAAGCGAAAGGCAATAAGACAAAAATCGCATCGTTGTTAGGTCTGTCGAACTATCAAACAGTAGCCAACTGGCTGAAAAAATACGGCCTAGAATGATGTTGGCACGATCGCTGCAAATACGAGGGCATGAAGATAATGGATTCGATAAATTTTGAAATACTGAGACATCGATGGCCGGAGCTTGCAACCTTGGGCGGATTTGCCGAACATTATGTTTACAGCGATCCATCCAGCGCACTCATCAAATTGCGCACCTATACCGAACAACTGGTCGAAGGCATCTATCGGATTCATAGCATTAGTTTACCGTTTCAACGTAATCTCTTCGATCTTCTGGCGGAGGAATCATTCAAGAATACCATTCCGAAGGTCATCCTTGACAAACTCCACATGATCCGACTGATAGGCAACAAGGCCGCACACGGACAAAAGACGCAAACCGAGATCGCCAAAAACTGCTTAAAGGAAGCGTGGAACATTGGCCGATGGTATTTTCTAACTTATGGCGAAGGAAGGTTGGAAGAATGTCCAGAGTTTCAGGAACCATCCGTTGAGGACACCAAGGCCAAGATCAAAAAAGAAAAGAAAGCCGCGCTTGAACAAATAGTCCTTCAGGAAGCGCAGCTCCAGGAACTTCTCGAACAGGTGGAAACACTGCGTGCAAAGGCAAAGGCCGCAGAAAGAACCGAGGCCGAACGTCTGGCCTTTCAAACCGCCGGCCAGAAGGCAGCCGATACCCTCAAATTTGACGAGGCGGCAACCAGAAAATGGCTTATTGATAAACAACTGGTGGAAATGGGCTGGGATGTCGATCCCAACGGTGGCAATACCGCACAAGTTACGCAAGAGGAAGATGTCCCCGATCAGCCCACGGAATCAACATTCGGCAGAGCTGATTATGTCCTCTGGGATGATTCAGGCAAACCCATTGGTGTGGTTGAAGCTAAAAAAACAGCCGTCAATGCCGAGCAGGGACGCACCCAGGCCAAAATCTATGCAGACGGATTAGAAAAAAAGCATGGGCAGCGCCCGGTCATTTTCTATACAAACGGCTACGATATTTTCATTTGGGATGATGCACAGGACTATCCGCCGCGACAGATTTTCGGGTTTTATTCCAAAGACAGCCTTGAATATCTGATCCAGCAGCGCCGGAATAAAAAACCGCTGGGAACCATGAAGCCCAAAGAGGAAATCATTGGCGAGCGGCTGTATCAAATCGAAGCCATCCAAAGGGTTTGCGAGCATTTTTCAAAAAAACACCGCAAGGCGCTCATTGTCCAGGCCACCGGCACGGGCAAAACAAGAGTGGCCGTTGCCCTCACGGAACTGCTTTCCCGGGCCAACTGGGCCGTTCGTGTTCTTTTCCTTTGCGACCGTCTCGAACTCAGGAAACAGGCGAAAAATGTATTCAGCAATCCCCAGTTTATGAACGAGCCCTGGACCTATGTCAACGCGAAGACAGCCAAGGATCGAAACAAGCGGATATACCTGGCCACCTATCCGGCCATGACCAAGATATATCAGACATTTGATCCCGGCTTTTTTGACCTGATCATTGCCGACGAATCTCATCGTTCCATCTATAATCGATATGGCGACCTCTTTCGATGGTTTGATTGCCTGCATGTTGGGCTGACCGCCACGCCGGTGGAAAAAATCCATCGCAACACTTTTAAACTGTTCGGCTGTCCGATACAGCATCCGACAGCTTACTACTCTCTGGAGAAGGCAGTTGAAGAGAAATATCTCGTCCCTTATGAGGTTTACACGCATACCACGGAATTTCTGCGGGAAGGCATCAAATATGCGCAGTTGAGCGATGCGCAAAAAGAAGAGCTGGAAGATGCTGACGAACAGCCGGAACTTTTTCAATACGACTCCCAGGAGCTGGACAAGAAAATATTCAATCGCGACACCAACCGGGCAATCATCCGCAACCTGATGGAAAATGGCATCCGGGATGCAGCCGGTCAATTGCCGGGCAAGACAATTATCTTTGCCCGCAACCATAACCACGCGCTGCTTCTGGCATCCGTCTTTGATGAACTCTATCCCCAGTATGGCGGCAAGTTCTGCAAGGTCATCGATAATTACGACACACGCGCCGAACAGCTCATCGATGATTTTAAACAAACCGATAACCCGCTCACCATTGCCGTATCCGTGGACATGCTGGACACAGGCATCGATGTGCCGGAAATTGTGAATCTGGTCTTTGCCAAACCCGTTTTTTCCTGGGTCAAATTCTGGCAGATGATTGGCCGCGGCACCAGGCTTTGTGAAAACCTTTTCGGGCCGGGAAAGCATAAAACAAAATTTCGCATATTTGACCACTGGGGCAACTTTGAACGATTTGAAGTGCCGCAGCCGGAAGCGGATAAAGCGCCATCCAAATCAATCCTCCAGCAGCTTTTTGAAGCCCGCCTGAACCTTGCGGAAACGGCTCTGGGAAAAGCGGAAGCGGCGATTCTGCGAGAAGTCGTCAAGCTGATTCGCGCCGATATCAATGACCTGCCGGATAAATCCATCGCCGTTAAGGAGAAATGGAAGGAAAAGAGTTCTGTTCTGGTTCAAGGTGTTCTGGAACAGTTTGCGCCGTCCACCGTCCTTTGTTTGCGCCAGGACATTGCCCCGCTCATGCAATGGGTCAATATCCGTGATCACGCCGATGCCTATTATTTTGACCTGCTGGTCGCCAATGCCCAACTGGAATGGCTGCGTCAGTCGGGCCGCTTCGCCGATTATCAGGATAAAATCCAGGACCGGGTTAATCAACTCATCATGCACCTGAACCCCGTTATGGCCAAGGCCGAAACCATCAAAAAGGTTAAAGGCAATGATTTCTGGCGTAATGCCGATTACCAGTCGCTTGAAGACATGCGTCTCGAATTGCGCGGTATTATGCATCACAAACAGAAAGTCACTATAGATCCCGTTCCCCCCAAAACCATCGACGTAACCGACGGTGGCGTGGTCCTGAAACGGCACGCCGCCAATCTGAAATCGGTGGACATGCAGCTTTACCGCCAGATGGTGGAAGAAACACTTGAAAAACTTTTTGACACAAGCCCGGTGCTCCAGAAAATCCGCCGGGCGGAACCGGTGACCCAAAGAGATATTGAAGCCCTGATTTCACTGGTCCTGACGCAAAATCCGGATGTGAATCTGGAAACGCTCAAAGAGTTTTACCCCGACGCTGTTCTACCATTGGATTTTATCATCCGCACCATTGTGGGGATGGAACCGGAAGCCGTGGAAAAGCGCTTTGCCGCCTTTGCCCAGAAATTCGCGGATAATTCCAGGCAGACCCATTTTTTGCGCCTGCTTAAGAACCATATCCGCAAATATGGCGCCATCAACATGGAAAAACTCTATGAGCCACCTTTTACCGGCATCGACAGCAACGGTTTGGATGGTGTCTTTGATGACGACCGCCAGATCAACGAATTAGTTCGTATTATTGAAACCTTTCAACCTCAAACAGGAGCACAGGCATAATTATGTTAAACAGTCAGTTAAAAAGCGATATCGACAAATTATGGGATGATTTCTGGGGCGGCGGCATCACCAATCCGCTCAGTGTTATCGAACAGATTTCTTTCCTGATGTTTGCCCGTCTTTTGGATATTCGGGAAAGCCGGGAAGAAAAAAAGGTTGCCCGAACCGGCGGCGAGTTTCGCCGGATATTTTCGGATAAACCCATCGCGGACGAGATTCGCCGAAAACAGCTTGCCGATCTCGTCAAAACAGAACAGGACCTGCGCTGGTCGAACTTTAAGAATTTAAACGGCCCCGATATGGTCCGTGTTGTTCGCGACGGCGTCTTCCCGCATTTTCAAAATGCGGCCATTGATGGCACAAAATTTGGCGAATACATGAAAGACGCCCAGCTTCTTATTCAGAAACCAACCTTACTGGTGGGCGCAGTCCTGACCATTGATAAATTGCCTCTCACGGCGGGTGATACCAAAGGCGATCTCTATGAATACATGCTGAGCAAGCTGACCACGGCGGGCATTGCCGGACAATTCCGCACACCGCGTCACATCATTACCAAGATGGTGGAAATGCTTGATCCGAAGCCGTATGAGGTATGCGGCGACCCGTCTTGCGGCACAGCCGGCTTTCTCGTGGAGATGATGCATTACCTGATGAAAAAATACACCTCGCCGGACATGGTTTACGAAGATGAATTTGGCGAACTGGTCTATCCCGGTGATAAGCTGACGCCCGAAGAACGCGCACATATTCAGACGAATATGTTTTACGGTTTCGATTTCGATGTCACCATGCTGCGCATTGCGGCCATGAACATGCTGCTGCACAACATTGATGCCCCGAATATCCATTACATGGATACCCTGTCGAACCGTTTTCCGGAAAAATTCAAGGCACAGTCCGAGGAATTCTTCGATGTTATCGAGGCCAATCCACCCTTTAAGGGTAGCCTGGATTATGAAGATGTCCATCCATCACTTTTGAAGAAGGTCAAAACCAAAAAGACGGAGCTCCTCTTTGTGACGCTGATCCTGAAGATGCTCAAACCCGGTGGCCGCTCGGCGGTTATCGTTCCGGACGGTGTGCTCTTTGGTTCCTCCAAGGCTCATCTGGCGTTGCGGCAGATGCTGGTGGACCATAACCAGCTCGAAGCCGTCATTTCACTACCCTCTGGTGTTTTCAAACCTTATGCCGGGGTGTCCACGGGTATCATTGTTTTCAAAAAAGGCGGCCGGACCGATGACGTCTTTTTCTATGATGTTCAGGCTGATGGCTTTTCCCTGGATGACAGACGTGATCCGCAGCCCGATAAAGATGACCTGCCCGATATGCTGGAGCGCTGGCGCAATCGCGATCCGAAAAAGGACACGGACCGGACGCAAAAGCACTTCTGTGTCAGCGCAGACCAGATTCGGGAGAATAAGTATGACCTCTCCATCAATCGTTACAAAGAAACGGTTTATCAGGAAGAGCAGTATGAGCCGCCCAAGGTGATACTAGATCAGATGATAGCGCTGGAGAAGGAAATCATGGCGGATATGGAAGAGTTGAAGGGGCTGTTGGGATGAAACATAATTGGGTTAAATATCACCTTAATGCGTTGTGTAATCCAAAACAGTGGCCTACCATATCTGCTAGAGATTTACTAAATGAAGGTTATCCGGTTTATGGTGCCAATGGCCTAATTGGTTATTACAGTGACTATAATCATGAAGATGAAACTATATTGATAACTTGTCGTGGGGCAACATGTGGCACTATCAACATTTCTGCCCCAAGGTCTTATATTACAGGCAATGCCATGTGCCTTGATGGTTTGGATAAAAGGAAATGCGACATTAGATTTATTTATTATGCACTTATCCGACGCGGCTTGAATGATGTAATAACAGGATCAGCGCAGCCTCAAATAACACGTCAAAGTTTAGATAATGTTACTATTTCCCTGCCGCCACTTGAAGAGCAGAAGCGCATTGCGGTGATTCTGGACAAGGCCGATGCCATCCGCTGGAAACGGCAGCAAGCCATCAAACACGCCGACGACTTCCTCCGCGCCACCTTCCTCGACATGTTCGGCGACCCGATAACTAATCCCAAGGGATGGCCAGTCCTTCCTCTGGAAAAAGTTGGCAAGGTATCAACTGGCACAACTCCGTCTTCCGAAAAGGCTGGCATGTTTGGTGGAAATATTCCTTTTATTACACCCGGGGATTTAGAAAACGGTGACGAAGAAATCAAAAGATTTGTAACAGAAGAAGGGAGCCGAAATTCCAGAATAGTTCGCAAAGGTTCGACTCTTGTGTGTTGCATTGGCGCAACGATAGGAAAGATAGGAATAGCACAAGAACGTTCTGCTTTTAACCAGCAAATTAATGCTATTGAGTGGTATGAGACAGTTAATGATTTATTTGGTTTTGGTGCTATGAGTTTCTTAAGGGAATTAGTAATTGAAAGAGCAATCAAAACCACATTGCCAATTCTTAAGAAATCTGAATTTGAAAAAATAAATATACCTGTGCCACCACCAGCAATTCAGGCGAAGTATGCTAAAATATTTCAGTATAATTCGATAATTAAAGAAAAAAGGAAAAGTTTGAATAATTACTCAAACATTCTTTTTAATTCGCTTACCCAACGCGCCTTTCGAGGAGAACTATAATGAGCATCACAGCCATTACCATCGAAAACTTTAAGGCCATCAAAGAGCCGGTGCGAATCGAACTGAAACCGATCACGCTTTTATTCGGCCCCAATTCGGCAGGCAAATCCACTATTGTCCAGGCACTGCATTACGCCCGCGAAATCTTTGAGCGGCAAAACGTCGATCCCGGTAAAACCTTATCCGGCGGCAAAGCGATAGATTTGGGTGGCTTCAAAAGCCTGGTTTACGGGCATGACCTGACTCGAACAATTAAGCTCCGTTTCGATCTTGATTTGACCAATGAAGATTTACCGGAATATTTACCCAGAATGGAAAATGGAAAATTCCCCGGTTATATTGACGAACTTGTCGATGTTATTGCCAAGGCATCAAACAGAGTAAAGAGCGCCTGGGTGGAAATATCTGTTGCCTGGAGTTCTGTGATTGAGAAGCCACTGGTAAATAGTTATGAGGTAGGGATCAACGGTGAGATACTGGGAAGAATTATCGCATCAGAAGATGGCAGGCAGGTGACCCTTGTATATCTCAATTTGTCGAATCCCGGATTACACGATGAAGACGAAGAATTTAATATAGTAGGAGCAGAGGGCGAAGATCCTAACCGAGTCAACTATGGAGTGCAGGGATTAGAATCCGCGCTCCCGGCATGGGGTGAATCTCTGAAACTGGATGGAATCGAGTATGGCGATGATTCAAATAGTGCAAATTACATGATGAGTTATGGGTTGTGCAGTATACATTCCACGATGGTTGGCCCCGGTGAATTGCTTCGCGACGAACTTCGCAATTTCTGTTACGTCGGACCATTGCGTGAAATTCCCTCAAGAAACTATGCCCTTGAACTCTCGCCGGACGCCTCCCGTTGGGCCAGCGGCCTAGCCGCTTATGATATTCTTTTCTCATCGGAGGACCCTTTTGTCGAGAAAGTCAACGAATGGCTTACGCAGGTCGAACGTCTTGCCACCGGCTACAGTGTGAAAGTGATAAAGTATCGTGAACTGGAAACGGATTACCCGCTATCATTAGCCATTATGAATGACCGTCTGTTAGACGAAGAAATTGATTTTAAGGACGCACTGCTTACTTTGCCTGTAAAGCGCCGTTTGCTGATTCGCGATGAGGCCAGAAATATCGAACTTGCCCCGCAAGATATCGGCGTCGGCATCTCCCAGGTTTTGCCGGTCGTCGTGGCGGCTCTTCATCGCAAAATAGGGTTTGTGATGATCGAACAGCCCGAATTGCACATCCATCCCGCCATTCAAGTCGCCTTGGGCGATCTTTTTATCGAGCAAGTTCGGAAGGCTTCAGATTTAACGTTTATCCTTGAAACACATTCCGAGCACCTTATGCTTCGCTTACTGCGCCGGATCAGGGAAACTGGCGAAAAAACAGTTCCGGAGGACAAGTCTCTAAAGCCGGAAGAGCTATCCATCTATTTCATCGAACAAGGCGATGAAGGCATCTCGTGTCATTCCATACGCGTTGACCAGGAAGGAGACTTTATCGACCGCTGGCCCAAAGGTTTCTTCACCGAACGTGCAGAGGAGCTGTTCTGATGATTTATGAGTATGCTCTAGATCCAGAAATGGTTGCTACTTGGGGATCTCAGCATAACTATCGCTTTTTTATCCGTGCGTTCGGGATTGGACAGGGGCGTGTAGCATCGCGCTTTCCAAAATATTGGGCTAAGAAAGTATTTGATTCATTTAATGATCAAAATGATAACGAAAAGAAGCGCCTCGTTGAAATATTGGCTCATTTGAAAGAAAACATGGTAAAGCGTAAAGATTGTATAAGGGAAGATATTGACAAAAGTTGGCTAGAAAATGCTCTTTTAGAGCATAATCGTTATCCTTTTCAAGCGATACTAGCAAAAAATAATCCTGAAAATCACACGCAAATTATTTGTGAAGAAGATGTCGGTTCTTCATCCTGCAATGGCTGGAATATTTCTTCGGGAGTTATAGTTAAAAGAAATGCGGCAGATATGGCGGCGGCTGTTGAAAAGATGCTTTCACTTTGCAGATGGGTTAAATTTATTGATCCATACATTGCAAGAGGAAGGGACAGTTTTAAAGAATCTTTAAACTCATTTTTAAAAATTTTAGCTAATGATAGACCTGTAGGCACACCGGAGTTTGTAGAAATTCATACGGGAAATGCTGCCGGTGACGCAACAACAGAATATTTACGTGATAGATATTTTACATCAATTATTCCTTCTGGCATGTCCATAACGCTTTTTAGGTGGCAAGAGAAGCCAGGCGGGCATAGATTGCACAATCGTTATATATTAGCAGATATTGGTGGGGTTGCTTTCCTCCACGGTTTGGATACCGGCAATGATGGCGAGACAGATGATTTGAATCGTTTGGATTATAGTCAGTATCATCAGCATTGTCGTGAATATTGCAAGGAATCAAAAACTTTTGAACTGACAGAAGAACCTCTTTTAATCAGCGGCAAAAGAGCATAGCAACGACGATAGATTATTTGGGATCGAGTATTGGTAAAGGGGTAACTTTATGAGATCTGTGCTTACAAAAAAGAATGAAATTACTTCTGCGGTTCATTATTTTAGGCAGAAAATCCGCACCGCATTTTCAGAAGCTAAGAAGGTGGAAATTGGTTTTCCCGGGGGTGGCCAATCATCTGGTGTAGAGTATAGTGCTATTACTTCGCACGGAATGATTACTATAATGATTCCCGATAAAAAAATGTGGAATCAGAGAATACCTCATCTCGTTAATCTAAACCCGTCAGCCAAAAGACATGCACCCGATGTTGAGCTTAACATTCCTATGAAGCTCGATAGGAATGTTTCTGCATGTTACGTTCAAGATGGTAAAGATATCTTGATCTGCAGTCGTGGTAAGTTCACTGTCTTTAAGTCTCCTATTTTAAAACCTTTGGTGCTGGATTATTTTCGAGAATGGTTAATTCCTGTTCAAGATGGGGACAGAGAAACATTAATGATTCCAGTTGCAGCATTGTCTTCTCCAGGCTTATCTGAGCAAATTGCAGAATTCGTAAGTCAGGTTAAGTTGCTGAAAGAAAAATACAAAGAAGGTATTATTGGCAAAGAAATTAAACAAAACAAAGGATGGCGCCAGTCGGATGAATATCAAGGTAATGTAAAAAAGAAAAGGCCTATGCAAGAATCCGAATACGAATATCTTCACGGGCCAATATGTAATAGTCTAAGAAGATATCTTGAAGAAATAAGCAATAATAATGTGCTTATTCGATCCAATAAAAATGTTGATATTGCAATTGTTTGCAATGAAAAAGCCAGGGTAATTTTCGAAGTTAAAACATCCCTTAACCTTTCGAATCAAATATATAAAGGCATTGGTCAGCTCTTATGCTATAAGGCGCAATATGGCTTACGTAATAGTAAATTATTTCTTGTTCTACCGCAGGCGACCTATAACAAAAATAAAATTAATTTATTAAAAAAAGTTTTTAAGAATATAGGAATAACTCTCATTTTTTGGGATCATGGTAAATTTGTTAGTGAAAGTAACCGCTCCCTTTCGTATTTGCTAAATTTATAAAGTAATAAAACTTAAATATATTTTTTGTTGCCTCATATGATGATAAGCATACCGTATGCTGGCAATGTCAAGAACTTAAATGACACTTTTTGTCTCCCCGTTCCCCCCGTCGCATTTTCAATATTATCAGCAAGGTCAAGAATATTTTTTATATAATTGTCTGCTTAAAATGACAATTCTGACACTTTTTTTATTAATTATATTTTTAATACATATGCCTATTGCGGACACGCGAATATTAGATCATGATTGTATGAAAAAATGATTATAAAAAAGTGTCAGAAAGGTCAGGGTGCACATACACAGCCCTTGAATTTGGTGAATGAATAAAATGGAGATACGTAGGCGTATTTTTAATCTTTTTTATTCATTAATTACCTCTTTTTTTTACTAAGTCGCGCCATTTATTCATTTATTAGCTTGAAGTTGGCCGATAATTTTTAAAAAGCAAGTTGGGGGCGAGGGGATAATCTAACTTGCAAATATTATTAACTATTCATTTCTATAAACATTATCTTGCCAAAATAATCAAAAAAAGAAGCGGGAAATAAATTTTTGTTTAATTATAATAAAAACGAACGTATTATTTTATAGTATACTTATAAAGAAAAGACTTGATTATTATATAATGTTGCTTTAAATAATAAGCCAAAAATCAGGTTTATATTAAAGTTAAGGAGAAGCGTATGGAGTCAAAGAGTAAAACGGTAGCGTATGTGAGGGTTAGTAGTGATGTTCAGGATGTGGAGAATCAGCGTTTGGAAATTTTAAAATTGGCCAATGAAAAGAATTTGGGAAAGGTCACGATGATTGACGAAATTGTTTCCGGTAGAAAGGCATGGCGTGAAAGATCTATATCGGCAGTGCTAGATGGCTTGGGTAAGGATGATAATTTGATTGTTGCGGAGATGTCCAGGCTGGGCAGATCGATGCTGGAAATTATGGAGATTCTAGCAACTTGCGCACGTAAGGGTGTTCGAGTTTATGCAGTAAAAGGTAGTTGGAGCCTTGATAATAGCCTTCAAAGCAAAATAATGGCCATGGTTTTAGCAATGGCAGCTGAAATTGAACGCGACCTTATTTCACAACGGACGAAAAGCGCATTGGCGACAAAGAAAGCTCAAGGAATATCTTTAGGCAGACCTAAAGGTCCAGGTAAGTCTAAGCTTGATAAGCAAAGTGAAAATATAAAAGAATTATTGAAGCTTGGTGTGTCGCAACGTCGTGTGGCTGCTATGCATGGAACAACAGAGGTTAATCTAAATCACTGGATGAAAAAGCGTAACATCCCCAGAGCGCGAAATGGCAAAGTGTAATAAAAAAAGCTTGGTCCATTAAAAGAGGTGACCAATGAGATTTACAAGTGATGTATCTTAAAGACAAATAATGCGAAAAGTAAAAACCCGGAGACCAGGGACTCCCCCCCCTACCAATGATATTCTCCATGTATTTTTTTAACTTTTTTAAGTAATAATTGTGTTATGCGTAACTTTTTGAAAGGTGGGCTGGGGCAGCTTTGAGCCTAGATTGGGTCGTGTTTATTCCCATCTTGCCTCAAATGTTATTCTTTCAGTAGGTGTTTATCTGTGTTCTTCCAATGATTCGGTAATCTTTTTTCTAAAGAGGAGAATTAGTTTTTATGGATAATGATAAAAATTTCAGATTGACGCGTGAAGAACTATATCAAATAGTATGGTCGAATCGGCGATATTTTTCTTGACATGAAGAAGCATTCTAAGACAAGCTGGTGCAAACAGGAAGAATGAATCTGTGTAACACTTGATATCTGAGAACATGGTTTGTAGACTAGATTCTCTTCCCGTAAGCTTCCCCTAAAATAGGAC
>DIEW01000095.1:0-171 GCA_002418825.1 Syntrophaceae bacterium UBA5764
CCTCCAAACCGGAGATATTCAATTCCGATCAGGGTTCTCAATTTACCAGCAATGATTTCACGGGAATACTTGAAAAGGAAGCTATCCGTATCAGCATGGACGGCAAGGGCCGGGCTTATGACAACATCTTTGTAGAACGTCTTTGGAGATCGGTCAAATATGAAGAGGTTT
>DIEW01000095.1:322-3689 GCA_002418825.1 Syntrophaceae bacterium UBA5764
GTCTTGACAACGGGGAGTAGTTCATTTACATTGAATAACTTTCTCTTCATTAATAAATTTTTTCTGAAAATAGTTATTATCAAAGCGAAATATTTCGTTGTTACTTAGCACATATGATAGCATTACTTCGCTAATTTCCAGCCCTTCCAACAATGCCCGATAGCGGGCTTCATCGAAAGGGCCTAGAGAAAAAAACTTAGGCCTTCTTTTTTTGCAAACTCAATAAACGCCTCGGCAATGCCATCCCTTGTTAACCCGTGATGATTAAACAGGTCGTGCTTGACGATCAGGTGTTCGTGGTCATCAAGCACATAATCGTTTAGATCTTGCGGCGTTCTTTCGTAATGGTCAACCACCTCTCCTATGCCGTCTTTGCCTTGAGTGATTCCCGTGTTGTCCTCTTTCTGCACATCCTTGCGTTTCAGATATATCTTATCGCCGCTATTGTCCTTGCTCGGTTCCTGCATAGTGGCAAAAAAGATCGGGTAGTCTTCCACTTTGGGGCAAAGCCTATCGTCCCATTTTTGCACAAACAGCACACTGGTCTTGATGCCAGCGTGCGGCTTGAACACATTGCCGTGCAACCCCACCACAGCCAGGATACGGCAATGGTCAGCCAAATATTCGCGAATGTCTTTGTCGCTGGAATTATTAAAGCGTCCTTGCGGCAGTACGATTGCCATTCGCCCACCCGGTTTGATAAAGTTCAGGTTGCGTTCGATAAACAGGATATCGCGTCCCACAGTGTTTTGGTCTTTTATTTTGACCTTGCGGAACGTACCGTCAGCCATTTTGTAGATTTTCTCATGGCTGACCCTCAGGAACTCCGGGAAGGTCGGTGTGCGCCCCGTTACATCCTCGATGTTCGGGTCGTTCTCCTCGACTTTACTGATTTTGTTCAAACCAACGGAGCGCGCCAGTTCATATTTGGCAAGAATGCGGGTTTCTTTGATATCACCGGCAAAGGGCGGGTTGGCCATGAGGATATCGAAACAGAAATCGCGGTTTTGATCCTTGGCCGCACGCAGTTTGCGAAGATTTTTCCAGCCTTCACCATAAATATCCGTCCACTCTTCATCTTTAGTTTTTTCGTCCCAACGTTCGTAATCCAGCGTATTGAGGTGCAGCACGTTGGTTTGACCGTCGCCCGCGATCAGGTTCAAGGTTCGGCCCACGCGGACTGCTTTTTCATCAAAGTCGAGGGCAAATACCTTTTTCTGCACATAGGTCTCACAACGGACTGGTTTCTTTTCGGTAGTAAATAGATGGCTTTTACCGATCCCCTCATCTTTCATAATCTTTTCCCAGACATGGAAAATAGTGTGAACAGGGAAGCCGCAGCTACCGGCGGCGGTGTCGATCATGGTTTCATGCTCTTGGGGGTTGAGCATCTTGACGCACATATCTATCACGTAACGCGGGGTGAAATACTGGCCTTTCTCTCCCTTGCTGCTTTTGTTGATGAGATATTCGAAAGCTTCATCCACCACTTCCAGGTTGGAATTAAACAGCTTTACTCCTTCCAGTGACGATACGCACACGGCCAGGTGGCTGGGCGTAAGATCAATTTTTGCACCATCGGGGAATACCCCGTCCCACTTGGCACGTGCTTTGTCAAATAACTCTTGAATTTTTGCTTTGAGTTCGGTTTCAGTGTCGCCGTAATTTTTGAAAACAAGGTGGCGTTTCTTGTCGCGTCCGCTTTCCATTTCGTCATATAGCTTCGTGAAAACGAGTTTGAACAGCTCTTCAAAGACATCTACTCCGGCGTTGGCTAATACTTCGTCCTCCATTTCCAGAATCAAGTCTTTGAGGGATTTCTTCTGATTGACAAGCTTGTCCATTTTGACAAGATCGTCAATCATCCACCTGGCTGTCAGGATGTCAGAAAGTTTTTCATGTGCTGAAGGAATGGCCGGGATGTCTTCAAAGTAGTTTGGATCTTTACGGTGATAGTAGGAAATGCTGTCGCCGTTGCTCCAGACGCCCATCGGTGCGCCCGTGGCGTTGCAATATGATTTCAACTGTTCTTTGCCGTCTTTAAGCTTGGGCTTTTTCAGTTCTACCAGGATGTAAGGGGTGGTCGTTTTGTCAGCATCAAATACGCAAATATCAGCGCGTTTCTTCTCGCGGCCAAATGTAACGCCATATTCCAGTTCCATGCGGTTCACCGGATAGCCCAGGTCGTCTTTGAGCACCATCACATACAACTGGCGAATAGCTTCTTCCGGCGTGAGCTTGATCAATTTGCCGCGCACCAAACAAGAGACGTGAGGCGTGGGGATTTTTCCAACGTCCTTCATCGTAATGCGCTTTTCTAAAGCTTGAATTTGCGCAGGTTTGAATTGTGTGAGCTTGTAGGCACTGTCTTTGAGTAGTTCGGTCAATGTCAGTTTCATAAAGTGTTCCTCTATTATGTTTGGTAAAGTTCTGAGTGCAAATAGGGTTCAGGCCTTCATAGATAAGGCTGTGAACCCGTATGAATGATTTCCAATTGCCTGATTCAGAGCGATGAATATTGTAACCACTTAAATACATTGTAATATTTTATGCAAATTTTTTATGACGCAAATGAAATTCGTCAAGCAATAGAGCTGCCATTGGAGCCAGCGCAATTTTTAAAACGTCGCCAATCCCGGCTGTTTTAATGTTCATGGCCGTTTCTCTTTCTTTTCCGGCAGAGTGGCGCGGACAACGTCGGCCAGTTGCCGGGCCGTCGGTAGTTTACCTTTCATTGCAGGCGGTAATTTCGATTGCAGTTGATATTCGGCCACGCCGATTGGATTGTGTTTGGTTTTAAGTGCGTATTCGACTTCCACATCGTCTTTCTCCGCGCAGAGGATGACGCCGATGGAGGGGTTATCGCCGGGCGCGCGCTCCTTGTCGTTTAAGAGATTGAGATAGAAATCCATCTTGCCTGCGTGTTCCGGTTCGAATGCGCCCACTTTGAGTTCAAAAGCGACAAGCGCCTTGAGAAAGCGATGATAAAAAAGCAGATCGATAAAATACTCTTTCTTTCCCAGCGCAAGCCGGTGCTGGCGGCCCACAAAGCAAAAACCGTAGCCCAGTTCCAAAATGAAATCCCGCAACCGTTCGATCAGCCGGTCTTCCAGCTCACGCTCTTTCACTTCGCGCCGGATGCCGAGGAATTCAAGATTATAGGAGCTTTTCAGCGCTTCATCCGCCTGCTCAGCTAAGTACTGAGGTAAGGCCAACGGAAAATTGTGTGTTTTCTTTTCCGTGACCGCCCGCTCATACGCGCCGGCTTTGATCTGATTGAGCAAGACATTGCGCGACCAGCCAAAACGGGCGGTCGCCTGGAGGTAATAAAGGCGTGCTGCTGGATCGGTGAGCTTGGCCAAAACAT
>DIEW01000098.1 GCA_002418825.1 Syntrophaceae bacterium UBA5764
AAATCTGGACGGATGAAAAAAACGAATTTCTGATGAAATTGAAAGACAAGAAAAAACACCTGCAGGGCCGCTGCGCGGCATGTGTGTGGCTTAATGTCTGCGCCGGCAATTTCCGCGCGCGGGCTGAGGCGGCAGGTGATATCTGGGGAGACGATCCCGCCTGTTATTTAATGGACGAAGAAATAACAAAAAAGGAGTAGGCTATGCAATTTCCTGATTATCGCCTAAGACGGCTCAGAAAAAACGAAAATTTCCGGAGGCTTACGCGCGAAACAATGATCAGCGCCGATAATCTCGTTTATCCGCTTTTTGTTGTTGGCGGCAAAAGCGTGAAAAAACCGATTGCTTCCATGCCCGGTCATTTTCAGATGTCGGTGGATAATCTGGTCAAGGAAGCCCGCGAAGCGCACACGCTCAAAATCCCGGCATTGCTTCTTTTTGGCATTCCCGATAAAAAAGACGAGAGAGCAAGCGGCGCTTATGCCCAAGACGGAATAATCCAGCAGGCTTTAAAAGGCGTCAAGGACGCTGTGCCGGAAATACTGGTGATAACCGATGTCTGTCTTTGCGAATATACCAGCCACGGTCACTGCGGCATGGTGGAAAACGGACGCGTGCTCAATGACGCCACTCTGGAGCTTTTGGCCAAAACCGCTCTTTCCCAGGCGCAAGCAGGCGCGGACATGGTGGCGCCTTCGGCGATGATGGACGGGCAGGTGTCGGCTATCCGCGAGGCGCTGGATGAAAACGCGCTGGAGGAAATCCCCATCATGGTCTATGCGGCTAAATACGCCTCAGCTTTCTATGGGCCTTTTCGTGAAGCCGCCGAAAGCGCGCCGCAATTCGGCGACCGCAAAGCTTATCAGATGGATCCGGCAAATGCCGACGAGGCTATCCGGGAAATTTCTTTGGATGTGAGCGAAGGCGCGGATATCATCATGGTCAAGCCCGCGCTTCCCTATCTGGATATTATTTACCGCGCGAAACAGGAATTTGACTTGCCGCTGGCGGCGTATAATGTAAGTGGTGAATTCGCGATGATTAAAGCCGCCGCGCAGGTAGGCTGGCTCGACGAAGAAAAGACTATGCTGGAAACACTTACGGCCATAAAAAGAGCCGGCGCAGATATAATTATTACTTACTGGGCTAAAGACGCCGCCCGCCTGATTAATGAATAGGAGCGAATATTTTCATTGGTATAGAATTGCTGATGTTTAAATAAAAAATTTAATGATAACTGTTTTTGATCTGCACATTCACACGCAAAAATATTCCGATTGTTCTTTCATCCATCCGGATGAACTCATTGCGCAGGCGCTTGAAATCGGTTTAAAAGGCTTCGCGCTGACCGAACATGGAATGCGCTGGCCGGATGAGGAATTCACCAAACTCAAAAAAATGGCCGAACCGCACGGACTTGTTCTGATCAACGGCCAGGAAATTTCCGCCCGCAATGAAAAAAATGAAATGGAAGGGGATTTTTTGGTTTTTGGTATAAATTATAGTTTAACCGGCCGTTACACGGCCTTGGAGTTAGCGGAGTTAGTGCATAATCAAGGCGGCGTTATTATCGCTGCGCATCCCTATAAGTTATCGCGCCGGGGCAAAACCCATTATTATGGTGCGGGAGACAAAATTTATCAACTGCCCCTTGATGCGATTGAGTTATACCATCCGGACCATTCTTCTCTGGCCGTGTCCAAGGCGCAGAAAGCGATGCAAAAACTGGGAATTCCCGGCGTGGGCGGTTCTGACGCGCATAAAATCTTTGATGTTGGCTCCTGCGTTACTCTGTTCGAACACAAAATTGGCAGTGACGCTGATTTTGTCCATCAAATTCGTCGAAAAAACGTGTGGGCGGAGAAAAGATTTTAAGGTTGACAAGTTTTTCAGCGGCGGTTTTTTTGAAAAAAACACTCTCTTCCAATAATTTGCATTATTGGGTGTGTAAAATCAGAGAATGAGCAAAGGCGGGGAAAAACGATGTTGATTAATTTTTCTTTCTATTCCCCGCCATGCAGGGTTAGATTTGCTTAAAAGACCCTCAAATAAAACAATGCGAAGATGATAATAATGGCAACCAGAACTCCTAATAAAACAAAATTAAATTTCCGTTTTTCTTTAACCAACGCCATGACCCCACCCCCTGTTTTGTTATTATTTACGAAACCTTCCCTCCATGCAACTTTTTTAAATTATAATTATATGGATTTTATATGTCAAGGAAATCCTTGAAATGAATAAAAAATGCCATGTGACCGTGTATTTTTTATAACATGGAGGCGATGATCATACGCTGAATCTGGTTAGTGCCTTCATAGATAGCCATGGCCTTTGCATCACGGTAATACTTTTCCACCGGCCAATAGCTAGTGTATCCATGAGCTCCTAGAATTTGGATAGCTCGGCTGCAAATTGACTCAGCCATTTCTGTAGCAAATACCTTACACATGGAAGACGCCTTTGTTGAATCCATTCCCTGATCGATAAGCCAGGCGGCTTTCCAAGTTAGAAGTCGCGCCGCTTCGATTTCTGTTGCCATGTCGGCCAACATAAAAGAGATACCCTGGTTTTCGATAATTGGACGGCCATACTGTTTACGTTCACGAGCATAGGATAAAGCAATTTCGTAAGCTGCCCGTGATACACCCACAGCAGCTCCCCCAAGGCAAGGGCGCGACATATCCAGCGTTTGCATGGCAATCAAAAATCCTGTGTTTTCAGCGCCAAGCAAATTTTCCGCCGGAACTTTAACATCTTTAAATATTAGTGTACCTACTTGCGAAGATCGCAGCCCAAGTTTATCTTCTACTGTGCCGAGGGTTAATCCGGGAGAATCACCATCAACGATAAAAGCGCTTAATCCGCCGTGACGTTTTTGAGGATCGGAGGTGGCAAATACGATATAAAAATTTGCTATTCCCGCGTTAGTAATAAAAGTTTTGGCACCGTTGAGAATGTAGTGATCACCTTTTCTGGTGGCTAATGTCTTTATTCCAGCCATATCAGAGCCAGCATCATGTTCGGTTAATGCCAAGGCAGCCAATCCTGCATTCTCCCCGCAACACATAGGGAAATAACGCCTCTTTTGATTTTCCGTACCAACATGTTTCAGGCACGTTGTTGCCAACCAGTTACCAGCGGCTGCGCTCATAATACCCAGACAGGCTGTGCCTATTTCTTCGGCAACAATCACTGCAGTGAGCATATCAACGCCTAATCCGCCATACTCTTTGGGAACATTAAGACCAAGCAAACCGGTTTTCGCAAATCGGCGAACTATATTCCAATCAAATACCGTCCCTGGTCTTCTGTCCAATTCAGCCGCGTAAGGTATTATTTCTTTTTCCGCAAATTCCCTGGCCATTTTTTGATGGCTTAAAAGTTCTTCTGTTAAATCAAAGCCAATCATTTTAACTTTTCCTTTCTCCATTGAATGTATTCAAGTATATTCTTCCGCTCTTCCAATGGTAATTCCGACAGCAATTTACTGATTTCTAAAATTGTTTCGTCTTGAGCTTTTTTTTCGTTTGTTTTAATTGTTTCGACAGTATCTTCCAAAAAGTAGTTTAAGGGTTTATTCAACTCTCTTGCGATTTGTTCGATATTTGCAAGATAAAGACGACGCTTACCCAACTCATAATTGGAAAGAGCGGCCTGTGTTAAGCCCAACTTAGTTGCTAATTCCTCTTGAGAAAGTCCTGCTTCTTCACGCGCTTTTTGAATTCGTTGTCCGATATTTTTATAAATCATTTTCTATATTTTCATTCGCAGTTAATAACAATTGGTTATTTTAATACTACAATTTCGAATTAAATACAACATTTTGTATTGACAAACATAACAATATGTTGTATTTTATCTACAACTATAACTATTTGTTTTATTATTGGCGCATGTAAACGAGGAGGTCAAAAAATGGGAAAAGGACAATTATTGAAAAATACAGCTAAAGAGATATTGGCTAAAATTTCCGTTGAAGAAAAAAGAGAGCTTGTTGCTAAAAGCCGTTGGACCTGTGATTCTCATTGGATGATGTCTATGGTGTTTAATGCGGGCTGGGATGTGGCCAATAAAATCAATCTGCAAGTTGCTCAGGCGACAGCTAGAGTTGAAATGCTTCGTCTGATGAAAGTTTTGGCGTTGGATAAACCTAAAAACGAAAAGGAATTTATGATGTTAATGTCCTTGGCTATGGAAACATTCATCACTCAGGATTATTTTGATTATGAATTTAAATTATTGAATTCGGGTAAATGGGTGGGCATCATTAGGCAATGTTACGCTTATACCAAAGTTCGCAATATCAATGTGGAAAAAGATTATGAGTGCGGATGCTTCGGTACGCGTCAAGGCTGGTATCAGGCAATGGGATTGGAAGTCAAGGAAATTTTGAATAAATGTCTAAAGAATGGTGATGATTACTGTGAAATAGAAATGGGTGAACTTATTTTCTTTGAATAGTCTTCACAAGATATATTTAAGGGAAAACAGATGGACTTAATAAATCGTTATGAGCGAGCACGTGATAAAGAAAAGATATGTCTATTTTTGCAGTACCCTTATATGAGAAATACTTTCCGAAAAATTGATTTGATAAATATGAACGCTATTGAGAAGGAAAAAATATGCAATATTTACAACATCGAAAAAGAAAGGTGCCGGAAAATGGAAATAGGCAAACATTGGGAGGCAATCAAGGAAATATTTGAAGAAGCGTATAAAAGCTGCAGCCATTTTGCGGTAGCTACCGTTAATGAGGACGGATCGCCTCATGTAACCCCCATTGGGGCGTTAATATTACGCGACAATCAAACAGGTTTTTACTTCGAAGAAAATCCGGTCAAAATGCCGCGCAATTTGAAACACAATTCCCGGGTCTGCATTCTGGCTGTCAACGCCGATAAATTATTTTGGGGTAAAGCGCTTATCGAAGGAAAATTTATCACTCCTCCGGCTGTAAGACTTTTAGGTACAGCCGGACCACTGCGCAAAGCAACAACAGAAGAAATTGAAATGTGGCAAGAAAAAATTGCCATAGTCAAGGGAACAAAAGGTTATAAACTTCTGTGGGAAAAATTCGGACGAGTTCGGGACATTACTTTTGATTCTTTCGAGCCTGTCTTGGCGGGAGAAATGACCAACGGCCTTTGGGACTGACTATAAGATCTCAAGAAAATGAATTAGAAATCATTAAAAAGAGGGTAAAACAAATGACAACAGATTTACATCTGCTAGAAAAAAATGAATTAAAGGAATTATTAAATAAAGGATGGATGACGCACGATGCCATGTGGTTTTATAACTGTCTCAAAGAATGCGGTATAGAAAAAACCAATAAAATAAATAAAGCTGCAATTCGTGATATGTCGGCCATAGAAATAAAACGTATCCAAAAAACTGTAGGCGCCGGCAATCCAACCACTTTTGAAGAGCTTAAAAATCTTTTTGATTCAGCGATGGAAATCGCAACCGGCAAATTTATGAAATATGATTATCACTCGCCTGCACACAACATAATGCACGGTGAATGGAAATCATGTTTCGCCTATGAAGGCATAAAAGCGCTGGGCGTTATCGATCGCTATGAATGCGGCATAATGCTGCGCATTGAAACATGGCTGGATACGTTGGGTATCAAATACGAAGTTCAACCTAAAATTACAGGCTGTATGATGCATACCAACGGCCGGTGCTTTAGGGATTATAAGTTTTTCTTTGATAAATAAGGAGGAAAATAAAATGAAAATTAATGAAGACACATGGAAAATTATTCAGAAGCACCTGAATTATACCGATGAGGAAATGAAGATATTCCGTGCAGATCCTAGAAATGAGGATGCTTTATCCAAAACGGTCTTAATGCTCAACAAAACAATTGTCGCGGAAGTTATTGAAGCACATGGTTGCGATAGCGGACATAAAGCCGGTGACAAGTTTTGTTTTGATGGACGTGGCGTCAGTTATCTTGCGAAACTGGGACCAAGCCGAGTCTGTATTTTCGCCCTGCATTCGATTGCTCTGGCAATGCCCGCAGTCGCGGAACTTCTTTATGCCGGTGCTGATCCCAATAAAATGAGATTCAAACGGTTTGGATGCCCGGATGTCGGTGTGAGATGCGGCGGCTGGGGGCATATTGTTATGGAAGTTAAAGTTGAGGATCGAAAAATAATTGACACGGACAGTCATATTTGAGTGACCGTGTATTATTTCAATAAATAAATTAGAGAGGAAATACTATGCAAATCAAAGAAGAAATCTGACAATTTTATCAGAGCATTTAGGTGGCGCATTCCATTCTGTTTTTGAAAGCGGTAACTATAATATTTGTCGCCGAATCAAGTGTCATTGAGCCGGTGTTGATGATGATGTCGTAGAGCTTAGGGTCGTCAACATCAGCATTGAAATATTTTCTTATGAAGGCTTTGCGGTCAGATTCCTTCTTGATCACATATTGCTCTGCTTCATTTTTTGAATAACCCCTGTCTTCCATGAAGTGTTTAATTCTAAATTCCAGCGGCGCGATGATTCTTACCTTAAAGGCTTTTTCCGACGGCAGGATATGATTTGCTCCTCTGCCCACGATGACAACATTGCCAAAAACGCCGATTGTTCCGATTACACGTGTAAGATGTTGCAGGTACTCACCAGGCCAGGGGCGGAATTCTCCGAACAAGGAGGAAAGTAACGTTTCCCTGAATTTTACTTCCTTTTCATCAAGTGATTCGATGACCCTTCTGCTCATCCTGGCGCTATCCGCGACGTGCTGGATTATTTGTCCGCCGATCAAATCCATATTTAACGCCTTGGCGACTCTGCGGGCGATTTCACTTCCACCACTGCCTGGTTCTCTGGATACGGTAATCACCGGACCGCCTTTGAAATTTTCTATGTCGATTCCTTGTTTGAGCGCCTTGTCCAGAAGCTTGCGCCATTTATCCACCTGTTGCTCGACCATCTTATCCATGACAACTTTTTCGTCTTCCAGCGCTTCCGGTGATATGAATTTAAGTGATAGATCTCTCGTGTAGTCGGGGCAATGGCTGCCCAGGAACGCTTCTGAAGATAATTTGAATCTTTTTTGACAGTCTCTACGCCAGGCGCATATGCCGCAAATTTGCCTTTCTACTGCCATGATGGTCACCTACTTTCTGGCTGCTTTTGTGAGGGCTTATTTTCACTTAAGGCTTCAAAACCAGCAACGATATCCAATAGCTCTTCTGTAATTGTCATCTGGCGTGTGCGGTGATATTGAACATGCAGATCTTGTAATTGCTCTTCAATGTTCTTCTCCGCATTTTGCATGGATGCCAAACGGCTTGCGTTCTCACTAGCCAAAGATTCCGCAAAGGCACGGTAAAGAGAGACAAAAAGATATTCTCTGATAAGCGAAGAAAAAATCATATCGCCGTTCATTCGGTATATCGGCAGGCTTTTTGAATCCCATTTTTTTGTGGCTATTTCTTTGAGCCAATCCTGGCTTACCGGAAGCAATTGAATCATGTGCGGATGGTAAGTCGCCCCACCCAGGTATTTATTATAAAAAAGCAGGAAATGGTCCAGATGATGACGAAAATGCCATTCGTCGATAATCATGATGATTTCCTGCACGAGAGGGGTAATTCCGGACGTGGAACTAGGGGTCGGCAGAACATCGTACAGAGATTGGCCTGCATCCTCCAGGTAGTCCGCCACTCTGGCGCCTACAGATAGGATGACACGATTATCTCTTTTAACACCAGCTGTTTTAAAATGCTCCAAGGTGAAAGCGCATATTTGTTCATTGAGTTGACCGCACAATCCCTGATCAGAACCGAAAACAATGGCTCCGACGCGTTTTACCGCTGGCGCTTTGGCCTTAACGGATGATTCCATTCGTTCTTTGAGGACAATTTGCAGCCCCATTTCCACTGTTCTGTTGAAATCGGTGAGTGATTCCACCGCACGCTGGTACTGACGGATGCTCACGGCGGCTAGCGCCTTCATTGTTTTGACGACGGAGAGAAGATCTCCGGCGCTTTTAATTTTTCTTTTCAGAGACTCAGTTGTCTGCATTTTCTTCCTCTTTGACTTCAAACGGGGCGACAACGGCCTTGATTTTTTCTAAAACAGAATTGCGGTCGTCTATTTCTAATTTTTCTCCCTCATCAATGCGTCCGCATACTTCAGGAATGTGTTCACTTACAGAATTGAGAATGGATTCCTCCGCTTCGCGTATCTTGTTAATGGGGACGCAATCCAGGCAGCCTCCCGTGACGGAAAGAAGCGAAACGATTTGCTCGGAAGCGCGCAGGGGCTTGTATTGTCCCTGTTTGAGGATTTCACGAACGCGCCAGCCGCGCTCTAATGTTCTGCGCGTGGCGTCATCCAGTCTCGTTCCGAAGCGGGAGAATGATTCCAGCTCCTCGAACTGGGAGTATGATAAGCGCAGGTCGCCCGCAACGGAACGATAGGCAGGCAATTGTGTTTTGCCGCCTACGCGCGAAACCGACTTTCCGACATCAACCGCCGGCAGAATGCCTTTATTAAACAGAACGGGAGAGAGATAAATCTGGCCATCCGTGATGGATATGAGATTTGTAGGTATGTAAGACGATAAGTCCTGTGCTTCCGTTTCCGTTATGGGAAGAGAAGTTAAAGAGCCGCCCCCTAGGTTGGGGCGCAAGTGAGTAGAACGTTCCAATAGGCGCGAATGAATGTAGAATATGTCTCCGGGGAAGGCTTCACGTCCGGGCGGACGCCGAAGTAAAAGTGATACCTCACGGTAAGCGCGAGCATGTGACGTGAGGTCGTCATAGACGACAAGTACGTCCATGCCCTTTTCCATGAAATATTCACCCATCGTTGTCGCCGCGTAAGGCGCAACAAACTGCAGGCCGGGCGTATCTTCACCAGTAGCCACAACAATAATGCAGTTGTTCATTACGCTCCGGTCACGTAGGTCGGCAATGACTTTGGCCACATCCGCGCTTTTTTTCCCGATGGCGCAATATATAGAAATAATGCCCGTTTCTTTTTGGTTTATTATGGTATCCACGACGATAGCCGTTTTTCCCGTTTGTCTGTCACCCAGGATTAATTCTCTTTGTCCTCGTCCGATAGGAATGAGCGCATCAATGACTTTGATTCCTGTCTGCAGGGGCACGGTTACCGGTGCTCTGTCCATAACTGCCGGCGCAGGTCTTTCCACGGGAAGGCGTCTAACAGTGGTGATATCGCCCAGACCATCCAGTGGTCGGCCCAAGGGATCAACCACCCGCCCCAAAAGGCCTTCACCTACGGGCACATCCAGAACGCGCTTGGTGCGATGGACCTCTTCCCCCACCTGAAGATTTTCGCTCGGGTCCAGAAGAATTACGCCTATTTCCTCAGGGTCTATATTGAAAACAAGCCCCATATAGTTTCCGGCAAAACGAACCAGTTCTTCCGCACGGATATTGGGTAATCCGCTGACTCTCGCGATATCCCGTCCGACAAACTGTATTGTTCCTACTTCGTATTGGCGAAGTTCCGGTTTGTGTTTTTCTAAAACTTTATCCATGGTTGAAAAAGTGTCATCGAGAAATGACTTTAATTCTTGGGATTCGTTTACGACGGCTTGTTTGCTCATTCCCCCCCCCATCAATATTTTTCTAGGCGCTGTGGGCCTCTTTTTGCATGGTTTCGGTAAGGTTTTCCACCAGTGTTTCCAAGTATTCGTTCAGACTCCAGGCTATTTTGTGTCCGTTTACTCTCATCTCTATACCGGAAACAACGTCAGGCTGTGTTAAATAACGAATGGTAAAACCGTTGGTGATCTGTTGCTTCAATGCCTGTTCTATTTTGGCTTGTGTCGCCGCGCCAATGTCAAAAGCACTTTGCACTAATATTTTGTTTCCGCCCCCGGCGATGGCTTTACGGATTTCCCTGCTTTTTTCTTTATCCAGTTCACGTAGGCGCCGGATAAATTCTTCAACTATTTGTGCCTCTAAATCGGCGTTGGCCAGATCCTTCATCGCCTTGCGCGCCGTCGCATAAATTTCTCTTGCCGCTCGTCCCCGTAGGTCCTGGAAAAAAGCATCCTTTTCCCTCTCCAGCATGCTTTGCCAACGGATTTTGATAGCGTCAACTTCTTGGCGTACTTTTTCCATAAGTTCTTTTCGCCGGGCTTCAGCTGCCAAGCTTGCTTCATTGAGCATCTGTTCCGATTTTTCGGCAAGTATCTGATTCTTTCTTTCATAAAGTTCGGCTGCTTCCGCAGCTTTTTCTTTAATCTCGCGGGCCTCATTAAAACGAGCGGTGATTTTTGATTCCCGTTGATCCATTGCGTTAATTATTCGTCCGTAGAGAAAGCGCTTTAAAAGATAAACGAGCAAAAGAAAATTAAAAATTTGGCAAAACAAAACAAACCAGTCGATATGCATGAATCATCCCCCTGCTTTTATGAAATATCCCCAGAAAGGATTCGCAAAAATTACGATCATCGAAATAACGAAACAGTAAATAGCGATAGATTCAATCATGGCGAGCCCCACGAATAAAGTTCTGGTCAACGAGTTGCGCTCATCCGGTTGCTGGGCAATGGCAGCCAGAGCCTGCTGAATAGCTTGCCCCATACCCAAAGCTGGCCCCACAGAACCGATAGCCATCGTTAAACCAGCAGCGATAATTGAAGCCACCGCAATAAGACTTATATTTTCCATAAATAATCCTCCTTGAATATTTTTTAGGCTGTAACGCCTTCGCTAGCTTCCGCTTTGTGCAACTCCTCATGTTTGTGTCCCTCCTCATGGGCGCTTGTTGCCGAGGCGATATAAACCATGGAGAGAATGGCGAAAATGTAGGCCTGGATTATGCCGATTAAAAGGCCAAGAGCCTGCATGATGATGGGAAATAATAACGGGGTAACGGCAAGAAGAATCCCCACGACTTTTTCATGACTCATGATATTGC
>DIEW01000015.1 GCA_002418825.1 Syntrophaceae bacterium UBA5764
GTCAACCCAGGAGAAGACATTGTCGAGTTCGCCGGTGAACAAAAAATAGACAAAATTTTCATCGGCCTCGAAAAAAAATCAAAGGTCGGGAAATTGTTTTTCGGCTCCAACGCTCAGTATATTATTTTGGAAGCTCCCTGTCCGGTGGTCTCCGTCAAGTAAGAAGTTTTGGCAACACAATGCAGTAAAGCGGCGGCCTTTTTCGACATCGCCGGGGCTCTTCATCAAGAAAATTTTATCAGGATCGTTAATAATTAAGGAGATCCGCTTCCGCCCCAGGAAGCGGATATTTCATTTTGCATTTGTCCATCTTTTCTTACTGCAGTTGCAATGTGGAGGAGACGTTCCGCCCCATTCTGAATGCGGATTTTTTCCATTGTCTCCCCAACAGACAAACTGAAGTTATCTTCATAGCCATGATCAAGAGCATCTATAACAATCAGGGAGATCGGTCCTGCCTTAGCAGCGTATCTAACATTACGAAACCATTTTTGATCTTTAAATTCCCAAAACAGGAGTAGAGCAATGAGAGGATTCGAAGCGCTTTCTTTTCTGGACGCCACGGCCGCGGCACAGCTTGTCAAAAAGAAGGAAGTCCAGGCCGGTGAGCTGGTCGAAGCGGCCATAGAAAACATCGAAAAGCTTAATCCTCAGCTCAATGCCGTTGTTACCGCCATGTACGAAGAGGCAAGACGGATGGCGCAAGAGAAGCAGCCGGCTGGACCATTTGCCGGTGTTCCCTTTCTGCTCAAGGACTTATTGGCTTTATACAAAGGCGTACGCATGACATCCGGCACAAAAAATATGCAAAATTATGTGCCTGATCATGACAGTGAACTTGTTGCCCGCTATAAGAAAGCGGGGTTTATTATTGTGGGAAAAACAAACACTCCCGAACTTGGTCTCTTGCCGACCACTGAACCGCGCCTCTTCGGCCCCTGCCGCAACCCCTGGAATTTGCAGCGCACCGCCGGAGGATCAAGCGGCGGATCGGCTGTTGCCGTAGCCTCGCGCATGGTACCTGCCGCCCATGGAAATGACGGCGGCGGTTCCATCCGCATTCCGGCTTCATGCTGTGGTTTATTTGGTTTGAAACCCACGCGGGCGAGAAATTCTCTGGCGCCGGACGCGGGTGATGCCATGAGCGGTCTCGTCAACGAACATGTGTTGACCCGTTCCGTCCGCGACAGCGCGGCTATTCTTGATGCGACACGCGGCTGTGTTCCCGGCGATCCTTATGTCGCGCCCGAACCTGTTCGCCCTTACGTGGAAGAAATAAAGAAAAAACCCGGCTGTCTGCGTATCGCGTACTTGGATACAACACTGGACGGAAAAGAAATTCACACCGACTGTGTCAAAGCGCTTCAAAGCGCGGTGCGCCTGTGCCGCAAATTAGGGCATAAGCTTACGCAAAAAAGCCCGGTTATCGACAGAAAAGTTTTGGGGCGTTCCTTTAATGTTATCTGGGCGGCCAACTGTGCCGCGACCATCGATTGGATCGCAGATGTCTCCGGCTGGAAACCAAAGCAGGATGATTACGAACCTTTAACCTGGGCGCTGTATGAGCAGGGGAAAAATTTTACGTCCGGCGATTACCTTACCGCGGTGGAAAAAATTCAGACAATTTCCCGCGATGTGGCGCGCTTTTTTCTGGACTACGATATTTTCATGACGCCCACGCTGGGCGAGCCGCCGGTTTTGATTGGCGAGATGGACGCGACATCGGATGATCCGCTTAAGGGATGGCGACGCGCAGTGTCCTTTGTCCCTTTCACGCCGCTTTGCAACGCTACCGGCCAGCCGGCGATGTCTGTTCCTCTTTACTGGAATGAGCGGAACCTGCCCATCGGCATTCAGTTTGTCGGACGCTACGGTGATGAAGCAACGCTCTTTTGTTTAGCCGCGCAACTGGAAAAAGCCCAGCCCTGGGCAAAACGCATCCCGCCCGTTACGGTGTAAAGATTAGGCTGGTGTATGCAGGTTTGGGAAGCACGTAGAGAAGTTTACAATATAATATTTAAGCGGGGCTTCCGTTTCTTCCTCAGAAGATTTTCCGGAAAACATCCAAACGCGGATGATGAAAAATATTTTCCCGATAAAAAACCATGTCGGCAGGCGGACATGCGCTGATGGGTTTTTTGTATTTATCGGTCAAATTGCTGTTACATTAATATATGATAAAACCAGTTAAAATAAATTGCCTTGAGGGAAAAAACGATGAAAAAAAATAAACCAGTTGCCATTGTTACCGGTTCATCAAGAGGCTTGGGCGCGGCCACAGCAAAAATGCTGGCAAAAAGGAGTTACAATATAGTGGTTAATTATTCCCAAAGTGAGGCCGAAGCGCGTGAGGTCCAGAATAGCTGCGAGGCATTAGGCGTTGAAACTTTATTATGCCGGGCTGATGTTTCGGAAGATGCTGATTGTCGCCGCATGGTTGATGAGACCATAAACAAATGGGGGCGTATTGATGCGCTGGTCAATAATGCCGCCACAACAAAGTTCAACGCGCACGGTAATCTGGAGGGGCTTTCCAAAGAAGATTTTTTGTATATATACGGCATTAATGTTGTCGGCCCTTACCAGATGATTCGTGCTGTTGTGCCGCACATGAAAAAAGTGGGTAAGGGTGTTGTGGTCAATATCGCGTCTTTAGCAGGGGTAAAGGCGATTGGCAGTTCCGTGGCTTATTGCGCTTCCAAGGCGGCGCTGATCAACATGACGATGGCGCTGGCGCGCGCGCTGGGGCCGGAGATTCGCGTCAATGCAGTCTGTCCCGGTTTTATTCAAGGCGAATGGCTTAAAGCCGGCATGGGAGAGGAAAAATATAAGAAACTGAAAGATAGGCTTGAGGGTACATTGCCTCTGCGCGCGACGGCCACGCCGGAGATTATCGCCGAGACAATCCGCTATTTTATTGAAGACGCGGTTTTGGTCACGGGCGAAGCGTTGCTGCTCGACGGTGGGCACCACTTGATTTGAAAGTTTCTTTTATCATTTTTTCACTCTGAAGAATGATTTGTCCTGACAATAGGAATTGACACGTGAGCGTAATTTGCCATATATTTCTCAATTGTGTCATGATGAAATGAGAGTGTGCATAGATTATTGATTACGTGATATGCGGGAAACGGGTCGAGCTTATGCTGAAAATTTGTTTTTTGGAAACCAGACCGCAATACCTTTTGCTGTCGGTTATTTTGGCCTTTTTGGGAACATGTATAGCCTGGTATTATCAAGATGCGCTAAATTTAGGTTACGCTCTGCTGGCGGGTATTGGCTTGGTACTCACGCACATCAGCGTAAACACGTTAAACGATTATTTCGATTATAAAAGCGGTGTGGACCTTAAAACACGGGTAACCCCTTTCAGTGGCGGCAGCGG
Organism: Syntrophaceae bacterium UBA5764; assembly: GCA_002418825.1. Taxonomy (GTDB): domain Bacteria; phylum Desulfobacterota; class Syntrophia; order Syntrophales; family Smithellaceae; genus UBA4810. The sequence continues at coordinate 3,386 of DIEW01000015.1, forward strand.
TATTCTAAAAGCAGGACTTTTGCAACCGCGACAGGTTTTGACTATGGGTATTGTCACTTTACTTCTGGCCGCGCCGATTGGAATTTATTTTATTGTGGTTCAGGGATGGCTGCTTTTACCGTTGCTTATCATTGCGGCACTCTGTGTTGTCTTTTACACGCCGGTGATATTGAAGCGCAGGTGGCCGGAGTGGTCGGCAGGCCTGGGATTGGGTATGCTTCCCGTTTTGGGAGCGTATTTTGCGCAGGCAGGGACTTATTCCTGGCCGGCATTTTTTGGCGCGGTGCCTTCCTTTATATTAGTGCACAATCTTTTGCTGTTAAATGAATTCCCCGATGTGGAGGCGGATAGTTCCGGCGGGCGTAAAACTCTGCCCATTACCATGGGTAAAACAAAGACCGCGAAATTTTACACGGCCATGACTATCTTAATGTATTTGTGGATTATCGGTTGTGTTGTTACAGGCGTGTCGCCACTCTGGACACTGCTGGCTTTGTTAACCCTGCCTTTCGCGGTTCTGGCGATGCGCGGTTCTTTTCATCCCGAAAATGAAGCGGGTATTATCAAGGCGATGAAAAACAACGTGCTGGTCGTGCTGGCCGCGCAATTTCTTTTGGGCGCGGGTTATCTGCTGGCGGCGGTTGGATAATAAGGAAGGAAATTTTACGCATTTGGGCAAAAATAAAGAAATTACCGGCGAAAATCTGTCGCCGATGTTTGGCGGCATCATTCGCCACTATGATCTGATTAATCATGTTTTTACCTGGGGCATGGATATTGGCTGGAGAAAAAAATTAGTTGCCTGTTGTCTGGAAATAAACCCTCGGGAAGTTTTGGACCTCGGTTGCGGCACGGGAGATTTGGCCATAAGCATCGCCCTCCTTGCGCCGGAAAATCTGCACGTTACCGCCTGCGATTTCAGCAGGGAAATGCTGGCTGTCGCGTCCCAAAAAGCGCGAAAAGTCGGGGTGGATAATAAAATATCTTTTATCAATGCTGACGCGGCTAATTTTCCTTTTTCTGATAGTTATTTTGATTGCGTCGGCATTTCCTTTGCTTTCCGCAACATGATTTATAAAAATGCTTCCGCCGACAGGCACCTTGCCGAAATTTTGCGCGTGCTCAAACCCGGTGGTTCCTGTTTTATTGCCGAAACCAGTCAGCCGCGAAATAAATTCATCCAAGCTATGCATCATTTCTACATTCGCACCTATGTTTATACCATGGGGCTGCTTATTTCCGGCGATAGGGCCGCGTATAAATATCTTGCCGAATCGGCGGTAAATTTCTATGGTCCGGATGAGCTGGGAAAGATTCTGATTACCGCGGGCTTTAAGCAGGTTTTTTATCAGCCTCTTTTTTTCGGCGCGGCGGGAATTTACCGGTTGATCAAATAAGTGGCACGATTATTTTGGGAGGCAAACATGATAATTGTTACCGGAAATATACTGGCTAAAAGTGAAACGTTGGATGAATTATTTGTCCTGGCTTTGGAGCACTCGCGGCGTTCGCGTTTTGAGCCGGGATGTCTTGCCCATGGGGTGCATCAGGATTGTGAAAATCAGTTGCGGCTTGTTTTTTTTGAACAATGGACTGACCATTCGGCGCTCGCCCAACATTTTCATCTGCCCGCATCCCGCCTTTTTGCCAAAGAAGCGTTTGCGCTGGCCGCCGAGCCGCCAAAGATAGAAATTTATGAAGCTGTCGCGGTAAGTGTGGGAGGATAATATTTTTCCCGGCAATCCGGGTTGGCTGAATTTGTAACGTAATTATTTTGTCGCCGCTGAATGCGATTTTTGACTCGCGGAGAAGCGGCATATATACAAATAAAGTTTTTCGCCGTCTATATTTTATTAGTATTTATAAATGAAGGTAAAATATGGTGGACAAAGCAAGTTCCGATATAAATTTATCATCCCTCGATTCTTTTTTTAATCCGGCTTCCATCGCCCTTATCGGCGTTTCCAGGGATATCCGGCGCCCCACAGGCAGATCGTTAAACGCGCTTTTGAAATGGAATTACCCTGGGAAATTATACCCGATAAATCCCAACCATACAGAAATTCATGGTCTGCCATGTTATCCTTCTCTGTTCGATGTGCCCGGTGAAGTGGACATGGTCATTATCAGCGTGCCCGCATCTTCCGTGCTGGCGGCGCTCGAGCAGTGCGTGCAGAAAAAAGTAAAGGCCGTTGTTCTTTTTACTTCCGGTTTTGCCGAAATCGGCGCGGAAGGGAAAGCCCTGCAGGATCAAGTAACGCATCTGTCCAGGAAAAATAATCTGCGCATTTTGGGGCCCAACTGCGTGGGGCTGGTTAACCTGAGCAATTCTGTCATGGCTTCTTTTGCCAATATTGTTGACTTAAAACCGGTTTATCCGATGACGCTGGGTTTTGTAACGCAAAGCGGCGCTTTCGGCACTTTGATTTTTGCGACCGCAGTAGCGGCAGGAGTTGGATTCAGCTCTTTTGTCAGTGTCGGTAACGAAGCGGATACGGAATTTGCTGATTTTCTCTATTATCTTTTAAATACGGAAAAAACAAAAGTTGTCGGCGGCTATCTGGAAGGGGCGAAAAACGGAGCCAAGCTGCGCAGGGCCGCCGAGCAAGCGTTGAAACTTAAAAAACCGATTCTGATTATGAAAGTCGGCCGCACCGGCGCGGGCGCGCGGGCAGCATCCTCGCATACCGGATCGCTCGCCGGCGATGATAAAATTTATGACGCGTTTTTCCGTCAGATGGGCATTATCCGTATCGAAACATTGTCTGAGCTTACTTCGTTCGTGATTGTGCACCGTAGCGGACGCCTGCCGCGGGGAAACAATATCGGCATTCTTTCCATTTCCGGCGGCGCGGGCGTGTTGATGGCGGATAAATGCGAATCTCTGGGGCTCCATGTCCCGGAGTTTACCGGCGAGACACGCCGCGTGCTGGAACAATATCTGCCGCCTTTCGGCTCGGCCAAAAACCCCGTGGATTTAACTTCCGCCGCGGTGGCGCAGCCGGAGATGCTGGGCAATTGCCTCAGAGCTTTGGTAGCGGACGAAAACATTCACATGATTAACGTAGCGATTGGATTTGTGCCGCACAATGCGCCAATTCTGGCTAAAGATCTCATTGATGTATATCAGTCCACAACCAAACCGATTGTGCTGGTTACCTATAATGTTTCCGAATCGGAAGTAACAGCAAAGGCGGTTAAATCGATTGAGGAAGCCGGTATGCCGGTTTTACAGGATCATCTGCATTCGGTGCAGGCGCTTAGTAATCTGGCTTGGTACGCCAGCAGGCTGCGCCGGCCGGTGGAAATCAAAGCGGACAGGTATACGTTCAAATTAGAAAAAGAAATCGAAGAGTTGATTAAAAAAGGCGGCGCTCTTTCGGAACATGAAGCCAAAAAAATTTTGGCCGCCTACGGTATTCCCGTGACGCGAGAAAAGATTGCCACCACCGCAGACCAAGCCGTAAAAGTAGCGCGTAAAATCGGCTATCCTGTGGCGCTGAAAATTTCCTCCGCGCAGATAAGGCACAAAACCGAAGCCGGCGGCATCAGGCTCAATATAAAAACTGATGCGCAGGTTCGCGTCGCGTTCCGGCAAATTATCGCCAGCGCAAAAAAATATATGTCGCAGGCCGAGATTCAGGGCGTGCTGGTGCAGGAGATGCTCCAAGGCGGCACCGAGGTGATTGTCGGCACAGTTGATGATCCGGTATTCGGGCCGTGCGTGATGTTCGGCCTGGGCGGTGTTTTTGTTGAAGCGCTCAAGGATGTTTCCTTCCGCGTCGCGCCTTTGAGCCGCGCGGATGCCGAAGAAATGATCAGCGAGATTCAGGGGCATAGTGTTTTGCGGGGATTGCGTGGCAAGCCGCCTGTGAATACAGAAGCGCTCATTGATATCATCTTAAAAGTATCGCGCCTGGCAAGCGATCATAAAAACACAATTAAGGAACTGGATATCAATCCACTGATTCTTTTTAAAAAAGACGCCAAAGTCGCCGACGCCTTAATTATCAAAAAATAAAATAAGCAGTTCTAAAAACATGAAACGGGGGGGGTAGGAGTAATGTTTGACAAAGACGCGCTTGGAAAAATCAAAACCGCCAAAGACAAATGGGAAAAAGAAATCCTGGATGGGGCGCTGGGTAAGGAAAAGGAACGCAAGGATGTTTTTACCAGCATCTCCGGAGAACCAATCGAGCGTCTCTATACGCCGCTTGATGTTTCCGATTTGGATTACAATGAACAGCTTGGCTATCCGGGACAATTTCCTTTCACGCGCGGCGTGCAGCCCACGATGTACCGTGGGCGTTTCTGGACGATGCGCCAGTACGCGGGCTTCGGCAGCGCCAGGGAGAGCAACGCGCGCTACCGCTATCTTCTGGAGCAGGGGCAGACTGGACTTAGCGTCGCGTTCGATTTGCCCACGCAGGCGGGTTATGACAGCGACCATCCTCTTTCCATGGGTGAAGTCGGCAAAGTCGGCGTGGCGGTTGATTGCATCGGCGATATGCGCGTGCTCTTCGATAAGATTCCGCTCGATAAAGTTACCACGTCCATGACGATAAACGCTCCGGCCACGGTGCTTCTGGCCATGTATCTGGCGATTGCTGACGAGCAGGGAATTTCTTACGAAAAACTGGGCGGCACGGTGCAAAACGACATTCTCAAGGAAATCACCGTCCGCGGACAGTATATTTATCCTCCCCGGCCCAGCATGAAGCTCACCGTGGATTTGATTGAATACTGTTTTAAAAACGTTCCCCGCTGGAATTCCATCAGCATCAGCGGCTATCACATCCGGGAGGCCGGCTCCACCGCCGCGCAGGAAGCGGCGTTCACCATCGCCGACGGCATCGCCTATGTGCAGGCGTGCGTGGAAAGAGGCCTTGATGTGGATAAATTCGCGCCGCGGCTCAGTTTCTTTTTTAACGCTTTTACCAATGTTGTGGAGGAAGTGGCCAAGTTCCGCGCGGCGCGGCGCGTCTGGGCAAGAATTATGAAAGAACGCTTTGGCGCGAAAGATCCGCGTTCGCTCATGCTGCGGTTTCATGTGCAGACCGGCGGTGTGACGCTTACCGCGCAGCAGCCTTTGAATAATATTATCCGCGTAACTCTTCAGGCTTACGCCGCGGCGCTGGGTGGTTGCCAGTCGCTGCATACAAATTCCTATGACGAGGCGCTCTGCCTGCCCACCGAGCAGGCAGTAACGGTTGCTTTGCGTACCCAGCAGATTGTGGCCGAAGAAAGCGGCGCGACGGATTCGATTGACCCCCTGGCGGGCTCTTATATGGTGGAGGCGCTCACGGATAAAATTGAGAAACAGGTATTTGATTATCTGGAAAAAATCGACAACATGGGTGGAACGCTCAAAGCTATCGAAAAAAATTATATTCAAAAGGAAATACAGCAGAGCTCCTATCGTTTTCAAAAAGAAATTGAAAACAATGAACGTGTTTATGTAGGCATTAATAAATACACGATGGAAGAAGCGCCCCCGGCCAATCTGCTTAAAGTGGATATGAAAGTTGGTCAAGCTGAAGCAGAAAAACTCCGCAAAATGCGCGCGGCGCGTGATAAGAAAAGATGGGAAAAAGCGCTGGAGAATTTGCGCAAAGTTTCTGAAAAAAATGAAAACGTTATGTCCGCGGTGATTGAAGCGGTTAAGGCCGAGGCCACGATTGGCGAAATCTGCGATGTCTGGAGAGAGATTTATGGAGAATATAAACCTAAACAGTCTTTTTAGATTATTGAAATTAAGCGAACTGGAGAACTGTTAAATGAGGAAAGATAGAAAAATCAGAATCGTTTTAGCCAAGCCGGGGCTGGATGGTCATGACCGCGGGGCGAAGCTTTTAGTGCGCATCTTTATGGAAGCGGGGATGGAAGTTATTTACACGGGGCTTCGCCAGACGCCGGAAATGATTGTGGCCACCGCTCTTCAGGAAGACGCGGATGTGATAGGCCTAAGCAGCTTATCCGGTGTGCACAATTATTTTTTCCCGCGCGTGACGGAACTCCTGCGCGAAAAAGGCATGGCCGATGTGCTGGTGGTGGGCGGTGGGATTATTCCCGATGAAGACATTGCCGGTTTGAAAAAAGCGGGCATTGCCGCCATCTTTGGGCCGGGCACGCCGACTACGGAAATTGTGGAATTTATCCGGGCCAACGTCCGCAAATAAACATAAAGGAGAAAAAATGAAAGTTCTGAAAATTGACCATATCGGCATTGCCGTAAAAAGTATTGATGAAGCGAAAAATCTCTACAGCGGCCTTTTGGGCTTGAACCATGAAGGCAGTGAAACAGTGGCCGAGCAAAAAGTAACCACGGCATTTTTTCCGGTGGGCGATACGGAAGTTGAACTTATGGAGTCAACATCACCTGATGGGCCGATTGCCAAATATATTGAAAAGAAGGGCGAAGGAATTCAGCACATCGCTTTCCGCGTGGAAAATATCGAAGAGGCGCTGGCGGAGCTTAAAGCCAAAGGCATTCAGCTAATCGATGAAAAACCGCGCCGAGGCGCCAGCGGGGCAAAAATTGCCTTTCTGCATCCGAAATCAACTTTTGGGGTTTTGGTTGAACTTTGCGAGAAGCAAGAATCATAACTCCTGAAAGAAATAGTCGCTTTCACCTACAAACAAACAAGCATGGCAAACAATTATTCTGATAATTTGCTTTTGAAGTGTTTAACGGAGCCGCGACTGAGCTGTCTCGTGTAACGGGATCTGTTCCAGTCGCTTGTTCGGCCGCCGCAGGCGGTTGAGCAAGCGACTTTCAGGCGCGGCTGTAAACCGTCGCCTGCATGGCTTTGTTGGCTGCTAGAATGTGATGACCTTATCGCTGCCAATAACCCATTCGGCCAGTTCCGGCATGGTTGCTTTCTCTGCTCCGTCGAAATAGGGATGGTTCTTGTAGATTCCACAGCGAGCCATGCAGGTTCCGCAAACTTTGACGGGGACACCTTTCGAGATCAAATCCTTGAGCATGGCCGAGAGGTCTTGGTCGTAGTTCTCGGGCGGCTTGCATACGTCGCGTGCCATGTCCACGGAATCGTTCATGAGGAAGATGCGGACTTCCTGTCCGGCCTCCTGAAGTTTTCCTGCCAGTCGGAGTCCGTTCCACGTGATATCGGTGTTGTCGTACGGTTCGCGGTTGAAGATGATCAGCACTTTCATGTTTTCCCTTTCTCTTGTTCAGCCAACGACAGAGATCAGTGGCCGGGGCGCAAGCCCCGGTCCACTGCATTGATTTGTTGGGACTTTTCTCAAGATATTCTTTAACAATAATCAGGTGATGGTTCGTGTACTTCTGTATGGCAATCCATCCATTCTAAATCTTTACCAATAACAAGCTCTTCAATCATAGAATGATGTGTATTTGTCATTGGGATTAGGCGCATTTGAAATCCGTGCAATCTAGCCATTGCCTTTACTTCATCAGCATTATCATATGTCATTAGGAAGTCGCCTTCTATGGAATCGCATAGAGTAAACAAACGTTCATGGTCGAGATCGAAGTGGCGGTATAGTCTTTTGCCCGCCTTTTTACCTCCTGCTGTATAAGGTGGATCAATAAAGAAAATAACATCCCTTCTGTTTGAATATTCTTGAATAACTTCCAGGCCGTCCTTTTGAAGAAAGGTTATTTTATTCTGAATAAATTTTAAATTATTAAATCGTTTTGCAAGTGTTTCCGGATACCATCGAGAATGAATTCCCTTACCGTTTTCTCCATATTTTAAAAATCCAGAACCCTCAGCTAATATGCCACCGTGAAAGGTCCTGTTTTTTAATATAGTTTGAAATGCTCTTTCTTTTGTACTCACTTCTTTTTTTGAAATTTCTTCTATTACTGAATCTCTTGTTAGAACAAAGGACAATATTTTATCAGCAATCCATTCTGAATTTCCATCGATTACAGACTGCCAGACTGATGCAATATCATCATCAATTTCCGACATGATAACTCTTGATACTAAATTCTCGAATAGACCTGTGAGGCTTATTATTCCACCGCCTGCAAAGGGCTCTATCAAGATTGTTGGCTTCGGATTATGATTTGATACCCATTCCCGAAATGTTGGGACAAACCATGTTTTACCGCCAGGATAGCGGAATGGGCTTCGCTGAGGTATTGACGCAACATTAACAGGTCTGGGTCTTGTGATCTCTTCACCCATTTCTGAAAATAATGTTTGTTGTTTAGGTTTTTTCATCTTAAAAAGGATTATCTATTGTTTTGTTCGTTGGTGGTGTTTCAAGTTTATCGTCTAGCTTATCCTGCAATAATCTTATAAAATCATCAATCTTACCGGGCACAGGAGTAGTTATAGATATTAGAGCAGGTTCAAATTCTGTGAAGACTTCATCGATTTTTGTTAACATAAACCTTTCCTGACCATCTTCTTCGATTAACTTAAGATCATATATGAGCCATGCAATATCAGCTTTTGATTTGCTCACTGATTTCAGGGGCGGAAGTGTATCAAAGAAACTCTTATTTAATGCAACTGCTGATCTTTTTCGCCATGTGTGAAGAATGCCACCCTTGAATAATAGCTGAGGCGCTAACCGCTTCCTTGAAGATGAAAGATAATCTGGCCTAGGATAGTTTGGTTGTGCAGACCAGTCCATTTTTGCATTACCCTTCGGATCTTTCATATAGTACTCGAATGGATCACGAACATTTCCTGAGATATAAACTGCTTGAACTTCTAGAGCACCAAAATCAAGAATCTTCCCGCAATCATCATATTGAACAAGAACAATATCAATATTGCCAGCTGATTTACCGTTTGCATCGTTCAGGCGAACTTCCGTGAGGGAACTCCACAATGCATCCTTATCAAAGAAAAAAGAAGCTGCATCATCTGTAATTAGCCATTCCTCTCTAAACCGAATGGGACAAGTGATCGCTGGATAGCTGTTTTGAAAAACACTGCATACCCCGAGTGGATTCTTTGCCTTGTCTTTTGTGCAGTTTGGTACTTTGTTATTGAAAGGACATAGGCGATGGGATCTGTATCGGTTAGCTTTTGCTGTTTGATCGTTAATGAGGTGACCAAAAACCTCTGCAAGTGGCTGATTATGATCTTTCATGCTTTTGATTATACCATCATATTTCATAGGAGGGATAATACTAATTTTGTAAGTCAGTTCAATTCTATTCGCTGATAAGCGCTATTTCCTAGCATTGGTCCCAACAATGTTTATATGGATCGGTGCTAATACTGCAAACGCCGACAGCACTGTCGGCCTAACACCCCTCTAAAAAATCTATGATTTTGAACTTAATAGCTTAATATTAAACAAGAATCAATGTTTTTGTTTGTCTTTATTTTGGATATTATGCCGATCCTTATAATATCACAATTCACTGCAATTATTTTTCTTCTAATCCCTCAACAAACGCCAGCACATTTTTCCCCAATATGCTGTGGTTATAGCCTCCCTCTAAAATGCCGAAGCAGCCACCGTGGTTGCGCTGGGCGGTTTCTCGCATCAGTTTGCCCATAAAAGTATAATCCTCGGTTTTTAATAGGCCGCCCCAGTCGGCTTCGTGATTGTCGAATCCGGCGGAAGCGGCAATCATGTCGGTGTGTCGGCGCTACATTTTCAAAAAATCGTTCATTATCGTCCTGTCCGGTCCGTGATATCTACAATAATTTCCCGGTCGGTAAACATCGGGATAGTTCTGATTCGGTTTGTCTGAAAGTTGATTTTTTTGAGGTCGATTTTCCTGAGGTTGAAATTGTCGTAGGTGCGGTAATAATACACGCGGTTGGTCAGATCACGGAAACTGGACCACTGGGTCGTTTCGCTGGCGGTAATGTTGCCTTTCGCATCTCGGTCCACCGCCATGCCCCGGACGATATGCAATGAGCTGACGATGTGTTGAGCAAGATTCAGCAGGCCTTCGGCATTTTCCTGCTGGTCGGCAAATCGAAGCGTGACGGCCATCCGGACAAAGCGGGAAGGGGGTGTCAAATCACCCGGCAGGCCGAACAAGCTTGCGCCGTGGCCGGTGGCGGTATAAGCCTTGCCGCCGAAGACGGCGGGCGGTGTCTGATCGTTTTTCATGCCGACATAATTGCGCAGATTTGTGAGCATCCAGGGAAAATTCGGCGCGTTGGTCATGATCCCCAGGGGGTTGTCGTAAATATGCACATTACCCTGTTCGTATTCGATAACGGCGCAGTCGCCGGATGCGTCGTGTAAAATGAAATGGCCGGGAAGCACCATGCCTCCCAATTCCGGATTTTTGTGTCCAAAAACTTTTACTTTGTTAATGGCTTGCACCGCTTCTTTAACGCTGCCGAAATTTCCCAGAATCCAGGAGCCGAAAACGATATTGGCCAGCGCCGGCGATTTGTCTTTGGTAGGGACGCTTTGCCATTGCATGTCAGCGTCATACCAAAGAAGGCTGAAAGACAAGCCTGCTTCATTCAAGCCGTCACTGATACCGTCTTCTTTTCCCAGAGAGTTTATGGCGACGTACCCGTACTTGGTGATCCATTTTACGGGGACAACACCATCGGGCGCGGGACTGACGAAACTTTTTCCGCGCGGCACCACAATCACGGCATAACCCATATCGTAACCGAATTCCATGGTTCGTCCACTGATAATGGTTTTATCCTTGGCAGTTACGCTGAAAACGGAACAGGCGCTGAGTGTTTTCCATGGCCCGCACACTATCACGCAGGTCAGAATCAGAATAGATACCACTAATTTTTTCATGGGTTTATCCTCCTTAAAAAAGCGGAAAATTTGATGTTGCAAGTTCAATAGTTAGTTGTGATTAAAGCAGAACCGCCCCCTTTTATTTTTGCCCAATTCTTTTTTCATATGACAGCTTTTAATGAATGAAATCAGTGGTTGCCTTTTTCTTGCCTACGCAAGATGGGCACTATATCCTCTGCAACCACTGGTTTGTGGAAGTAGAATCCCTGAATTTCGAAACATAAATTGTCTTTGAGAAAGGCCAGCTGCTGCTGGGTTTCCACTCCTTCAGCCACGACATGCAGGCCAAGCGTTTTCCCAAGCTGTAAAATGATTTTGATGATTCCTTCATCCTTGGCGTTCTTGGCGATTCCGCGGATGAACTGCATGTCAATTTTAATCCGGTCAACCGGCAGGTCTTTCAGGCGGCCCAGCGAGGAATAATCGGTTCCGAAATCGTCAATCGAGAGAGACAGCCCCAGCGCTTTGAGTTTGTTCATCGTGTTGATCACGTAGTCCTTGTCGTGTGTCCCCAGGCTTTCTGTTACTTCCAGCTCCAGGTAACAGGGCATCAGTTTCGTTTCGCGTAACACCCTGTCGACAACATTGACGATATTTGGACTATGGAACTGTTTTACTGAAAGATTGACGGCAATCCTCGTTGGTTTGAGGCCCTGATTCTGCCACTCCATGTTCTGGCGGCACGCTGTCATCAGCACCCACTCGCCAATGGAATGAATCAGACTTGTTTTTTCCGCTATGGGAATAAACTTTGTCGGCGGTATGATTCCTTTCACGGGATGCCGCCAGCGGATCAGGGCTTCCAACCCGATGATTTCAATGGTATCAGGATTGACCTGGGGCTGATAAAGTAAAAACAGTTCGTTTCTTCCCACAGCCCGGTACAGGCTGTTGGTGAGTTCCATGTTGTCTAAAACTTCCTTTTTCATTTCGGCGGAACAAAAGGTGACTTTGTTTTTTCCCGTGCTTTTGGCGGCATACATGGCCATGTCCGCGTTTTTAATGAGTTCGTCCGCGTCTTCACCATCGAATGGAAATACGGCGACTCCCGCGCTGGCGGTGATAAAAAACTCCTGGCCTTTGATGGTGATGGGCTCATTAAAAACGCTCATGATTTTGTTTGCGGATTCTCCGATGTATTTAATATCGGGGATCTGCTGAAGCATCACGAGAAATTCATCTCCGCCGAAACGCGCGACACTATCATATTGGCGCACACATGCCGACAGCCTTTCCGCGATCTGCATGAGCATGGCGTCTCCCCCGTCATGTCCCATCGTATCGTTAACGGACTTGAAAGAATCAACGTCGATAAAGATGATGCTGATGAGCTTTTCAGTGCGCATGGCCAGACTGATGGCCTGTTTCAGGCGATCCGTCAAAAGCGCGCGATTCGGCAATGCGGTCAACGCATCATAGTAAGCCATATAGTTGATTGCTTTTTCGGCTTCCACCTGGCGCAAGGCATCCGATAAAAGATTTCCCAAGACCTGAATGATCTCCCGGTGGTCTTGATCCCACTTCCGGGGACTTTGTATTGCCTCAAAGAAAATATACCCGATAACATTATCTGTGCCGGTCAATGCGACAATGATTAAGGATTGGATTTGTTTGTCTTTCAGGGAGTCCTTGTCCGGTATGGCACCGGGTTGCAATGTTTCTGCGTCGGAAACGTGAATATACCCTGCCTTGTCAATCTGGTCTTTAACCCCGGGCAGCTCCAGGACTGTTTGCTGGTTTTTGGAGTCTAAGGTGGAGGCGATTCCGTCGTTGCACCACTCATGGGAATGCACTGGCTGATGGTTTTTTCCCGAATACATGAAAAGACCAGCCCGGTCGGCCTGAAAATGACGGCCGCACTGACGCAGCATATCGTTAATGATCTTATCGATGTTCTCTTGACTGGCATCAACAAATTGGGCGGAAATGTCAGCCAGCAAACTCTGGTGTTTGACCTGTTCTTCATTTTTTGCCAACCGGTTGAAGTAAATGCGATTGATGTAAAATGCGATCCAGATCAAAACGCCGAAAATGCCTATTCGGAAGATATGGTTTGATGCGTCAATCTTTACGGTTTGTTCCGGCACCGTTATCCATATCCATAATAGCGTTAAGAAAGTCACAAGGCTTACCACGTACAATAATCTTTTTTGACGGAATAAAATAGATACCATGACAAAAATAAGGGGCAAGGACCAGAAAGTAACGTGATCGCTGACGAAGCTCAGAACAATAAGAGGAATCGATAAGATTACCAGGACATTCAGCAACAAATCTTTAGCCCCTTGTTGAATATTTAATTTTTGAATAATCTGCAGCGCCAATCCCAGAACGATCAGCAACAAGGTTTTCGGCAGCGATGTAATTAGGGGGCTTCCTTGGATGAACGTTTCTATGGCGAAATGCAAAAACGCACTCAGGATATAGGCCACGGTTAAATACTGGTAAAGCTCGGATTGGCTCGCTTCGCTCAGGATCTGACCTTCCTGAGGAACGGTGTTTTTCAATTTTGGTGCCATTAAACCGTATTTGGCGATGCAATAATACATCGTCGCTATCGGAATCAGGATGATTAAGGGGGCGAGTTGGGGAAACTTGAATGGAAAGTAATAATTGATTACAAATTCGGTCATCGTTCCGACAACCAGAGCCACCGCATAAGAAACGATGATCAGGTACGCCTGCTTCTTGATTACGCGTTCTTTTGAGGACCAGCCCCAGTGAAAAAACAGACCGATAACGATCAAAGAAAAAACGGCGTAATAAACATTGAACACCGCGTCCCACGCGGACGCAGGCCGGACATTCACCCAACCGGCATAGGTGTATTCCAGAACGTATCTTTTTAACGCCAGGTCGCCATAAAGGCTGAAGACAAAGATATTCAAGATGGCCGGAAGATAGATCAGCGCGTAAATCCATCTTTTCTTCAAAACGTTTTGCTTTCCGGTCAGGCAAAGCGTGTAGTGAAGAAGAAAACTGTATAATGTTCCCCATCCTATTGCGCCGATGCGTCTCCAGGTCAGGCTCATTTCATAAGACATTGCCGAGTTGGCGATGGAGAAAGAAAGTGACCAGATACAAAGGGTTAAGCAGATACAAAAAAAGAGCCGGTGAATGACAGAGCCGAAGTTGAGCCTGATCACATAAACGCCCAGGAAAAAGTACACGACCATGGCGAGGAAAAACAGCAGTGAAATTAAGTTCGGTAAAGGCATTTTATGGAATTCCTGTAGCGATCAATTTCGAGAATCCATCTATTTTTCTATTCAATTGGAATTTACAATTAAAATAGAACGGCCTGCTTTATTTTTCAATCCCTTTTTGTATCGAACATCGCGACTCATCCTTGAGACGACTCCGTCGGCGGTGGTGCCGAGGAAGATGGGGTTGCCGGTGCGGTAATTATCCTTCTTTTTTCCGGTTGTTTTCTCGCCATCTTGTCTTGGCCAAACATTGTTTATATGGATCGGTTCTAATGCCGCAAACGCCGAACGCAGCGTTGTCCTAAAAATCAGCCACTAAATATGTTGTTTGATATCTCATGGCTTTAAATTAAATAATAATAAATCCGTATTATTTTTCCTCCAGCCCCTTAACGAACGCCAGAACATTTTTTCCCAGCACACTATGATTATAGCCGCCTTCTAAAATGCCGAAGCAGCCGCCGTGGTTACGCTGGGCGGTTTCTCTTATCAGTTTGCCCATAAAAGTATAATCCTCGGTTTTTAATAATCCGCCCCAATCGGCCTCGTGATTGTCGAATCCGGCGGAAGCGGCAATCATGTCGGCATTGGTTTCCGCTAAAGCTTCTTCCACTTTTTTCAAGTATTCGTTGCGGTTTTGCGTGGCGGGGTTGTAAATGGTCACATAGCCCTTGTTGCCTAAAATATTGACGTTGCCGTCGCCGAAATGCAGATCAAAATCCAGAATGAAAGCTTTTTTGATTTTGCCCTGGTGTTTTAATTTTTCCAGCGCGATTGCCATATTATTAAAATAACAAAATCCCCAGGCGCTATTAGCGGATGCGTGATGGCCCGGCGGACGGATTAAAGCAAAACAGGGCTCGGTCAAACCAATTTCGACGGCCTTGATCGCTCCGCCTGCCGCTAAGGCCGCGATGTCATACACGCCTTCGCGCTCCACCGATTTTATATGCTCCGGCGTGTGCACGCGCAGGATGTCTTCTTTTGTTGCCGGTTTTGGTTCGACAAAAGTCACTTTGCCTTTGAGCACGCTTTCCACCGCGCGGATTCTTCCGGGAGAGGCGGCAGGATCGGAGGTGTACACTTCGTTATAATCTTCATGATAAACGACTTTCATTATAGCCCCCTTGGCATGTCATTGTAAATTACTACTTGCTGCCATGTGGCAATCCGAATTATGAGATTGCTTTCCGAGCATGCGCAGGACAATATTCGCCATCAAAGACGAACACACTGCACGCAAGGATAACGCTCTAATCTGAAAATCCTATTGTGCGCAAAGCCGCCAGTGTGTTTTTAGAAACGGCAATACTATTCAACTCCTGCGGGCTAAACCAGCGCGCTTCCAGCGCGTCATCCGCGCCCTGCGGTTCGCCGGAAATATACTTGGCGGCAAAATCAGCAACCACAAAGTGATATTTAATTTTTCCCTGCGCGTCGTGCTCCACAAAATCAAAAACATAAACGCATTCTTCGGCTTTGGCCTTAATTCCCGTTTCCTCAAGCAATTCACGTTCGGCGCACTGGTGCATTGATTCGCCCAATTTCAGTGTGCCGCCGGGAATTGCCCAAAGGCCAAAGCTTGGTTCCACTCCGCGCTTTACCAGTAATATTTTGCCGTCTTTTTGGACAATCGCCCCGACGCCGACTAGCGGCTTTGCCGGATAGAAATTGCCATGTTGCTTATTCATCATTTATCCAAAATAAAATTAAAGCGGTTCACCAGCCACGGCTCATCTCCGCCGTCATAATTTTTTTCAATAAAAGTAACGCGACGGTTCTTACCGATGAGTAAAACCGTGGACGAGCGCGTGCCGTAATGGGGACTTTTAATAAAAATGGGCGAAAGAACTTTTTCCCATTCTTTATCCACTCCTGTAGAGGGTAGTTTTTCCGGCGGCGGGAAGCGCCGGTCGGATAAAAGCGCGAACAGCGCTTCTTCCATCGCTGCTCGCTTGCTTTTGAGCGCTTCTTTCATCAGTTTTTTCCCCCGGACAACTTTCGGCCAGGGCGTATTCAGAAGGTGATTGCTGAGGCCGTGAATCCCCGCCGTTATTTTTTGTTTTTCCCCACCGCGGTTGGAATAATAATAAAAGCCGCCGCTATCCTGAAGAATCAAATTGTAGCCGTTATATTTTGCATCCTGTCTGCTGATTTTCTTAATGAATTCTTCCGCATTATTTTTGTCGCCTAAAAAATCTTTTACCAGTTTGCCGCGCGACTTAGCATCGAACATAAAAGATGCCGGATCGCGGTAGTTGGTTATCGCGGCGAATTTTCCCTGCCGAGTGATGCCCAGCCAGGTGCCTTTTTCCTTTAAATCTCGCCCCGCCAGCAGATCGGGATAATCTTTCCAGAAATCGGCGGATGCGGAAGGCCGGTCATAAAATTCATCGCGGTTAGCCGCTAAAACAAGCTTGTAGGAAGGATGAACATCGTAGGCAAAAATTATCAGGCACATTATTATTTTTTAGTATTTAAATTTTTTCTTTTACTTTTTCGATTATCCGCGACATCGCTTCTCCCGCGGGCGCTTCAATGCGCACATCGGCGATATCGTCCTGCTGAGTTTCCCCCAGATTTATGATGGCGATTTTCGCGCCGGCTCTTTTGGCGTAAAGCGGGAGATAGGCCGCCGGATAAACAAACAAAGTGGAGCCGATCACCAAAAGAAAATCGCAGGTGCTTGCTTCCTTTGTGGCGCGGGCTAAAACGGTCTGCGGCAGCATCTCGCCGAAGAATACAACATCGGGTTTGAGAATGCCGTGGCATGATTCGCAGGAAAGAACGTATTCGGGCGAGGGGACATCTTTTTGGGCGATATCTATGGGATAGCGTTTATGGCATTGCAGGCAGACGATCCTCTGCATGTTGCCGTGCAGTTCGTAGATCAGATGCGGGGAGTTGCCGGCTTTCTGATGCAGGTTGTCCACGTTCTGCGTGATGACGGAACTTAATTTTCCCATTTTTTCCAGCTCGGCCACCGCGTAGTGCGCACGATTTGGTCGGACATCGGTCATCAGGCCGCCTTCTCTGAGGTGCTGCCAGATTCGCCGGCGCGTTTCTTCCGAACTTAGAAATCTGTCAATGGTGTAATCGTTGGGGTCAACTTTAGTCCACAATCCCTGCGGACCGCGAAAATCCGGAATGCCCGATTCCGTGCTGATGCCCGCGCCGGTAAAAACAACGATTCTTTTCGACGCCACAATTGTTTCCGCTATTTTACTGATTTGTGCTTCCATAATTCAGTTAATACCTCTTTTGCTGATGAAATATATTTTCTAAAATACATCAACTTTTAGTAAAAGCAAAAGGAAAAAGAGGGTAAAACTGAAAAGCTGAATAAGGATAATAAATTACGAAAATAAAAGGTTTGCGCGCGGAATTTCTTGCACGGCAGAGGTCAAAATAAAATTTTGGCTGTTTTGTCCAGTACGTCTTTTAGTTTTCCGGCATCGCCGGATTTAATCAGTGTACGGATATCGGCCAGAGTTTTTTCGTAAAGCTCTATTATTTTGACAGTATCCTGATTGCGCGTGATGATGTCAGCGTAAAGCTCCGGGCTTTCGGCAAAAACTTTTTTGACAATTTCCATTTTGGCGCGCAAAACAGGAGTGGAATAATTAGCAAGTTCCCGAGGATTAATTTTTGATGCGGCGATGGTCATGCCCAGAGAAATGGTGTGCAGATGATTGAGCACCTGCACAACGGCCATCATTTTATCGTGGTGCGCGGGACTCGTTTCCAAAACTTTATAGTTATTATTTTGGAAAAGCTCTTTAATCCAGACAATCCACTTTACGCCGCGCGCAGGGCACAGGATGATATTTTGTCCGGAAAAATCCGGCATGTTCGGGCCAAAGAGCGGATGGCAACCGATTACTTCCGCGCTTGTGCTCGCCAGCATCCACTCCACCGGATCTTTTTTGAGCGAGGTCAAATCCATCAGCAGTTTGTTTTCGTGGAGCAGCGGCCCGACTTCTCTGATGACTTTTTCTGTAGCGGCAACCGGCACGGCCACGGCGACAACATCGCAAAGCCCGGCAATATCTTTTATACTCAGAGGCGTTTTGCGGCCGCAGATGTGCACCTTGCAATTTTCTTTTTGCAGCAAGGCGGCCAGCCAGCTGCCCATGCTGCGCGTGCCCCCGATAATGCCCACAGAAATATTATCCATTGATTACCGCCCTTTGCCGCAAGAGGTGATCAGCCAAAACAATGCAAACCATTGCTTCGCATACCGGCACGATTCGCGGTATCACACAGACATCGTGTCTGCCGCTGATTTCAATTTTTCTTTCTTTTCCTTTTGTGTCCAATGTTTTTTGTTCCTGACCGATAGATGGTATGGGCTTACAATAAGCCCGCAAAATAATATTTTGGCCAGTGGTGATTCCCGCGAGAATTCCGCCGGCATGATTTGTCTGAAATCCTTTTTTATTCATTTGGTCGTTTATCTGTGAGCCCGCTTTTTGGGCAACCGCGCAGCCGTCGCCGATTTCCACAGCCTTGACCGTGCCGATGCTCATCAGCGCTTTGGTCAGGTCCGCGTCCATCTTATCGAAAACCGGCTCGCCCAGTCCCGCCGGAACACCGCGCGCAATGATTTCCACCACCCCGCCCAGTGAGTCTTTATCCTTCCGCACTGCGGCAATCTTTTCTTCCATAGCGGTCGCCGCCTTTTCGTCGGGACAAAAAAGAGCATTGGCGTGCGTTAGGTGCAGTAATTCCCTGCCCGTCGGAATGTTTTTGCGGTCGATTTCAATGCCGCCGATGGCTACGGTATAAGCCAAAACCTCCATGCCGGCACGCGCGATAACTTTTTCCGCGACTGCTCCCGCGGCCACGCGCGCCACCGTTTCTCTGCCGGAGGCACGCCCGCCGCCCCGCCAGTCACGCTGACCGTATTTTTTCCAATAAGTAAAATCGCCCTGTCCGGGGCGGAAAATATCTTTTAAATTAAGATAAGCGGAAGAATCAGCGCCGGCGTTTCTGATCAAAAGAGAAATAGGCGTGCCGGTGGTTCTTCCTTCGAAAACTCCGGAAAGAATTTCCACCTTGTCTGCCTCTTTTCTTTTGGTGGAAGAAATTGTTTTTGACGGCCGTCTTCTGTCAAGTGCCGCTTGAATATCTTTTTCTGCCAGAGCAATTCCCGCCGGGCAGCCGTCCACGACTGCACCAAGGGCTGTTCCGTGTGATTCCCCCCATGTGGTAACGCGAAAAACACTACCTGTCGTATTTCCGGCCATAATATCTCCCGAAAAAAAGTTTTGCCGTTTAGTTGATATCGGACAATTTTTTGTTTTTCAAAATATTTATGAGCATCCCTGTTTCCACAAGGTGTTGATAAATTTCTTCTCCTACTTCTACAATGCTTTTCTGTGCTGTTTCTACCGTATAGTCCGCTGCTTGTTTGTACAGAGTGTCCCTTTCGTTAACCATTTTTATGGTTTCTTCCACGATGTTCCAATCTGTAAATTGCGGACGGACCACCCCATCCGGTCTTTTGTTGTTGAGTCTGCTGATGATATCATTAAGCGGTGCGTTAAGCCAGACAACAAATCCGTTTTTTTTAAGAGAAGCAACATTGTCCTTATCCAGCACCACTCCGCCGCCCGTGGCGATGATACAAGCCTTTTGCTTTTCCAGGGCTTGCACGGCATCTTTCTCCCCGGCGCGGAAGAAGCCCCAACCATGAGTCGCAACAATATCAGCAATGGGCATTTTTATATTTTCTTCCACCAGCGTATCTGTGTCAAAAAACGGCAGATTCAGTTTGAAGGCAAGATGTTTTCCGACTGTGGATTTTCCGGTTGTGCGATAGCCGATTAGAACGATATTCATATTTTGCCCAGTTCCTCCCAGAATTCGGGGAATGATTTATCCACGCATTTTTTGTCGGTTATTTCAATGCCGGTAACAGCCAGCGCGGCAACAGCGAAACTCATCGCAATCCGGTGATCGTTGTACGTTTGAATTTTTGCCGGCTTCATTTTGCCTCCGGCAATGATTAGCCCGCCTGCTGTTTCTTCAGCTTTGATACCCGCACGTTTTAGCTCCGCCGCCATCGCCGTCAGACGGTCGCTTTCTTTTATTCTTAAATGTTCCACATTCGTTATGGTTGTCTTGCCACGACGGAAAGCGGCCAGCACAGCCAGCGTGGGCACCATGTCCGGCATGTCATTAAGATCGAAAATGAAATCACCCTCGGTAAGGTTGTTTCCCGTAACTTCCACCCAGTCTTCCCGCGCCTCTATATGGCAGCCGAGTTTTTCCAGAATCTCCAGCAGATGGATATCGCCCTGGCAGCTTTTACGGCTGATTCCCATTACACGGATGGGACGCTGCAGGAGTGCGGCGGCCAGGAAAAAGTAGGAAGCGCTGGAAGCGTCTCCTTCCACGCGGTATTCACGACCCTGATATGAATTTTGTCCCTTTACGGTGTATTTATTTTTTTCTTTTTCAATTTTGATGCCGAATTCCCGCATCGCCGCTACGGTCAAGTCGATGTAAGGCACCGAAGACACGCGCCCGCGCAAGGTAAGTTCGATGCCCTGCCGGGTGTAAGGCGCGCAGAGAAGAAGAGCGGAAACATATTGAGAGCTTTCCACGTCCCTGAGGGATATTTTACCGCCGGCAAGTCCGTTGGCGTTTATTGTGACCGGCGGGCAATCGCTGGTGCAGGTAATATGCGCCCCCATTTTTTTCAACGCTTCGGCAAGCGCGCCTACCGGCCGCTCGCGAAGACGTTTTTCTCCGGTTAAAATATATTGGCCTTGACCCAGGCAAACCAGCGCCGTGAGAAAGCGCAGCGCCGTGCCGTTGTTCCCCAGAAAAATCTGCCGGTCGGTGTTTGCCAGTTTTCCTGCCGTGCCGTTCACATACAGGCCGCCGGAGACGGAAACAATCTGCGCGCCCAGAATGCGGAGTCCCTCCATCAAATAATTTGTGTCTTCGGAAATTAGAGGATTGCTGATAAAAGAATTATCACGCGCCAACGCGGCGATCACCAGCGCCCTTTGCGTCAGACTTTTGGAGCCGGGGACGCGCACTATTTTGGGCGGCGCCGTCAAGGATAAATTATCGTTGTTCAAGAGTGGTAAGCCTTTCTAAAACTATTTTTTTCATCAATGCCACAGGCGGTTCCTTTTTTGTCCAAAATTTGAGCTGCGCCGCTCCTTGGTGGACAAACATCCCCACGCCAGAAAGCGCCCGGCAACCCTGGGCTGCAGCATCTTTTAATAACTTGGTTTGCAATGGATTGTATACGGCATCCATAACATATTTGTAACCTTTAAGCACTGTCTTTGGCACGGGTGATTTCGAAGTTTGCGGATGCATACCCACAGGTGTTGTATTGATTAAGCAGTCAGCCTTGATTTTGGCGATTTGATTAAGTGGATAAAAAGAGCAGCCGAAATGCTCGGCCATGATTTTTGCCCTTGATACAGTGCGGTTGACCAAAATCGGTAAGCCGCCTTCTTTGATTATTCCGTAAACGGCCGCCCGCGCCGTTCCTCCCGCGCCGACAATAACGAAAGTCTTATCCTTAATCTTCATTTCTTCTTTGAGCGTCATGATAAGCCCCAGCCAGTCTGTATTCGTGCCGGTTAATTTTCCTTCGCTGTTGATGATGGTATTTACCGCGCCGATTTTCAATGTGTCTTCGTCAATATCGTCGAGATACCGCATTACTTCAACCTTAAAAGGAATGGTGACGCTGGCGCCGCGGACGTTCAGCGCTTTCATGCCGCGTAAGGCATCATCCAAATCCAAAACGCAACAGGCGCTGTATGCTTCCGGCACGCCTATTTCTCTTAAAGCCGTATTATGCATCAAAGGGGACAAACTGTGCCTTACCGGGTTACCGAGCAAAATAAAATTGTGCGGCGTTTCCTTCTGTAATCTTTCTGCCGGTTGCGCCTTTTTCTCGCCCAGTGTTTTTTTAATTGAAATCATTTCACGGACGGTTAGCTGTCCCGGCGCTGACTGCTCCTGTGTTTCCAGCGCGACAAAATTCAAAAAGTTTCCCATAGCCGGCGCGGCAATTCTGCTCAGACGCCCGGCATCACCCATACACAAAGCGATGATATCCTGGCCGCGTTGACGTGCGTAAGGTATCAGGCTCAACACCTTAAGGTTGTCTTCATCTTGTTCGGCGAATGTTACAATTTTAACCACAGCCGGTTTTTCTTTCATGCAGCGATGAAATATCTCTTTTAATTTAGTTGGCGGAGGGGTCTTTTTAACGTCATGATAAGAGATGATGATTTTTGTTTTACTGCCCTGCCGAATGCACAAATTTTTTAATTTGGTAATGTTTTTCCCCCCTTCCGCCAGTTCTATGTCAATGAAATCAGCGCCCAGAATTATGGCTTCCCGCAGTAGGCCGAATTTTTGCGCCCTTGTTTTTGTATTTTTTGCTTTTACATTTTTTTTCGCACTAAGAGCCTCATCTTTTCTCCGGCAGGTGACGATGATTTTGATGCCCGGAGAAATCCGGCGGGCGGCGCTGATTAATTGAGGCAAATTGCCGTCGGTTATCAAGTCCATTCTCAGCTCGATACAATCGGCCGCCAGACACCCCTTGCGCACGGCAAGCAGGGCTTCTTTATTTGTCGCGGATGTGATAGAAACGCAAATCATAATCTGCCTTCTGCTTTCGGGTATGAACCTAAAATTTTTAACAATGTCGTTTTATCTTTCAACTCTTTCAGGCATGCACCGGTATGTTTATCCTCGCCATGCCCGATCATGTCCACAAAAAACAAGTATTCCCAGAGTCGTTGTTTGACCGGGTGGGATTCAATTTTGGCCAGGTTGATGTTGCGACTGGCAAACGAGGCAAGAGCGCGATGCAGCGCGCCGGGGGAGTCCGGCGTGGCGAAAAGCAGAGAAGTTTTATCGTTGCCGGTGACCTCATTTTTTCTTCTGCCAATTACCAAAAAACGCGTCATGTTGGAAGAATTATCTTCTATGCCTTCCGCCAGAATGTTCAATCCGTAAATATTTGCGGCCAGCGCGCCGCCGATGGCGGCTTCGTCTTTTTTCCCGCGTACCATCTGCGCTGCCGCCGCCGTGCTCTGAGCATCACCCAGCTCACAATTCGGCAAATTTGTTTTAAGCCATACCTGGCATTGCGCCAGCGCGTGCGGGTGGGAATATACTTTCTTTATATCCGAAATATTTTCCGCCGAAGAAATCAAGCAGTGGCTTATGCGCAGATAAATTTCCGCGCATATCTGTAGGGAGGTGATGATTAACCTGTCCAGTGTAATATTCACCGAGCCCTCCAAAGAATTTTCTACCGGGACGACGCCCCAGTCGATGGCGCCTTTCTCCACTTCGTCAAAGACGCGCGCAATGCCGGTCTGCGGAAAAAAGCGACTGGATTCTCCGAAATGCGTTCGCGCGGCCTGATGAGAAAAAGATGCTTCGGGCCCTAAAAAAGCGACGGTTGTCATTTTCTGCAGGCTGCGTGAGGCGGAAATAATTTCGCGGAATATGGCGGTAACGGATTTGCCGTGCAGAGGGCCCTCGTTAAGTTCCTGCAGATAGCCGTGCACTCTGGCTTCCTGTGCCGGATCGTACACATCGATTCCGTCTTCGCCTTTGACCTTGCCGATTTCCACCGATATTTGGGCGCGTTCGTTCAACAGCCGGA
This sequence comes from Syntrophaceae bacterium UBA5764, assembly GCA_002418825.1. GTDB lineage: Bacteria > Desulfobacterota > Syntrophia > Syntrophales > Smithellaceae > UBA4810. The sequence goes on from DIEW01000015.1 coordinate 26,999, forward strand.
TGATTTCCCGGTCTTTTTCTTTCATCTTTGCTCTCAAAGCTTTAAGTCGCTCGCGCGTCATTTTTCATCTCCTCGATAACTTCGTTGATCAGCCTTTTTTCAACTCCTCCGTTTACAAAAGGCATGCCTATTTTCTTCAGTAACACGAAATGAATTGTGTCCCCATTTTTTTTCTTATCCATCTGCAGACGCGTGATTATTTCTTGCGTGGGCAGTTTTGCCGGTATCTTTACCGGAAGCCCTGCCTTTTCCACAAGTTCTTTAATGCGTTTTGCCTCAGCGATATCAAGATACCCTTTTTTCGCGGAAATGAGCGCCGCCGCAATCATGCCCACCGCCACGCCTTCGCCGTGCGTCATTTTATACATGGAAACGGCTTCCAGCGCGTGTCCCAGGGTATGGCCGTAGTTGAGAATACGCCGCAGTCCTTGTTCGCGTTCGTCTATTTCCACAATAGCTTTTTTGATCCGGCAGCAATTTTCTACAATCTTAACGAGCAAGGTGGAATCTTTTTGCCGTACTGCTTCCATGTTTTCTTCCAGAAGATAGAACATTTTTTCGTCATCAATAATGCCGTATTTGATTATTTCCGCCAGGCCGTTTTCGAATTCTTTGGCGGGGAGCGTTTCCAGAAAAGACAAATCCACAAATACCGCCGCCGGCTGATAAAATGTTCCCAGCAGATTTTTTCCGGTAGGCAAGTCAACGGCCGTTTTCCCGCCGATGGCGCTGTCAACTTGCGCCACGAGCGTTGTCGGAATCTGCACGTAAGGCACGCCGCGCATGTAAATGGAAGCGATAAATCCGACCATATCGCCCACCACGCCGCCGCCCAATGCTATCAGGCAGGTGCCTCTGTCGGCGCCGAGCTTCAGGAGTTTATCCGCAAGATCAAGGAGAGTATTGATGCTTTTGGAGGCCTCGCCCGCGGGAAAAGCGATAATGTCGGCGTTCAGACCGATATTTTTTAATACGGTCAGGAAGTTTTTGCCGTGAAGAGGCGCCACGTTATCGTCCGTGACGATTACATGTCGCCCCGCCTTGTGATTTTTGGCGATAAGCAGGGCGATTCTGTCGGCGATGCCGCGACCGATGTGGATTTCGTAGGATGATGAATATTTCTTATCCAGGTTAACTTTTATTGACCGCATATCACTGCTCCGTTTTTTCAATGTTTGATTGCCGAAGAAAGCGTTTTTATCTCTTCCATTAACTGATAGAATTTTTCCGGCTTGAGCGATTGCGCTCCGTCAGAAACGGCTTTTTCCGGCGTCGGATGCATTTCTACCAGAATACCATCGGCGCCCACGGCGACCGCGGCGCGGGAAAGCGGAATCACATATTGCCACTGACCCGCGGCGTGGCTCGGATCCACAATTACCGGCAGATGAGTAAGACTTTTCAAAACGGGAACCGCACTGATGTCCAGCGTGTTTCTTGTGGCCGTTTCAAACGTTCTGATGCCGCGTTCGCAAAGCATTACGTTTGGATTACCCGAAGAAAGAATGTATTCCGCCGACATCAAGAGCTCTTCTATTGTGGTCATCATGCCTCTTTTTAAAAGCACCGGCCTACGCGACCGACCGACCTTCTTGAGCAAAGGGAAGTTCTGAACATTGCGCGCGCCGATTTGCAATATATCCACATACGATTCCACCAGGTCCACATCCGCTGGATTAATAACCTCCGTGATCGTGGGCAGCCCCACGCGTGTTCGTACCTGTTCCAGAAGTTTCAGGCCTTCTTCCTCCATGCCTTGGAAGCTGTAAGGCGACGTTCGCGGCTTGTAGGCACCGCCGCGCAGAATCTGCGCGCCGCCTTTTTTGACGATATAGGCTGATTCCATCAGTTGCTCCTCGCTTTCCACCGCGCACGGTCCCGCCATCACCACAAAATCCGGGCCCCCGATTTCTATCGTACCAACGGAAATGACGGTATTGCCCTCGTGCGATTCCCGGCTGGCCAGTTTGTATGGTTTCAAAATGGGGATAGTTTTTTCCACGCCTTCAAGGAATTCAGCCTGTCTGATTCCTTCTTTCCCGCGCTCGTCGCCAATTACTCCGATGATCGTGCGTTCGACCCCGTGCGATGGGTGAGCTTTGAAACCAAGAGATTCAATCCATCGGATTACCTCGGTTAACTGTTTTTCTGTTGCCTGCTTTTTCATGACAATTATCATAATTTCTCCCTTTCGAAATAAAAAAGGCCATGACGTTTTATGCCGCCATGGCCTTTAAAGAAACAGAAAAGCCATGAGCGTTTTTTTGATCCACCCATGGCTCGTTTGGTTATGCTACCTTAAACTAGTCCTCCGTGCGCGATGGGCAGACCAATGCGAAATAGGTATAAAACCAGTAACCATAAAAAATTTTCATCGCGTTGAGTTTTCTGTCCATCGAGTTAAAAATACCCTTTGTTTGACGTCCATATAAACAAACGCAAAATGTTTGTCAAGGGAAATTTTTTAAGAATATAGAGCTATTATTTGCCGCTTGGCTTTCTTTTTTACCGGTATTATTTATTTTTTTCGGCAGTGGATAATTTTGTCGGCTACAGTTGGTGAAGCTTCTTTGTTTCCATTGAGGAGATAAAGTTTTTATTTTGTCTAACCGTTATGGTTTTATCATGACTTTTATTGCCGACAGTTCATTAATCTGTGCTTGGAAAGCCTGCGCTGCCTCGTCCAGAGAAAAAACATGGCTAATCATTTCCTTGGTTCTGACCTTGCCGCTCTTGAGCAGTTCGATCGCCGCGGGAAAGTTGCCACCCAGGCAGCCGATAAGTGTGAGGTTTTTGCTCAGCACCGATATGGGATCCCAGGTAAGCGGCTCTTCGTAGACGCCGACGAGCATTATTTTCCCCCCGCCGCGCGCGAGGGTTATTGATTGGTCAAAAGTTTTCTGCTTACCCGCGCATTCGATTACAGTGTTCACACCGAGGTTGCCTGTGGCCTCCATAATTATTTTGGCTGCGTCTTCTTTTGCCGCGTCTATTACCAAATCCGCGCCGCATGTTTTGGCGGCGGCGAGGCGCGAGGTCCTTCTGCCGCTTACGAGAATCTTGTTCACACCCGTTGCTTTAAGTACCTGGATGCAATAAAGACCAATTACACCCAATCCTAAAACAGCGAAGATTTCGTTTTTCCTTGGCTGGGCGCGGTTGACGGAAAAATAGGAGACGGAAAGAGGTTCTACCGAAGCCCCGTCTTCATAGGAAAGTTCTTCCGGCAGGGGAAAAACATTGCGTCCCAACGCGGCAAAAGGCACATGCACATATTCCGCCATCGCGCCGGGAAGCTGATAACCCAGAAGCGCCATGTCCGAACAACGATGCGATTTACCCTCTCGGCACCAGTAACATTTACCGCAGGGGGAAAATCCAACCGCTGTAACGCGCATACCGGTTTTAATGCCCTGTATCCCGGAGCCGACTTCAACAATATCACCGCTGAATTCATGCCCGAAGATCGTGCCTTTGCCTTCATCTTTTTTGTAAACATGTAAATCCGAGCCACAGACGCCGCAGAGTTTCACCTTGATGATTACACCGTGCGTTTCACAAACCGGCTTAGGCACGTTTTGCACTCTTATGTCTTTTTTCCCGCACAGCACGGCCGCTTTCATTTTTCTGCCCAGGTTTACTCCCGATATTTTTATTTTATTCTTCTGACCTCAACGGTCTTTTCGAGGCCTTTGATCCCCAAGTAATATTTTCCATCATGATAGCTGATTTCCGCTTCTGGATTAATGGCGAAGTGATGCCAGAACTTGCTTTCGTTTTGGCGCCATTTCTGGCCGTCGGTAAACTCAAATATTGTGTAATTGTTTTTGAAACCCAGGAATTTACCTTTTATTGTACCTTTAGATATAATATTTTTTTTTACTTCCATCAGGGTAGCCTTTATGCCAAAAAAACAAAGCACACAACGAAGTTTAATTTTTATATACCTTATATAGATGCGATTTGTCATGCTGAATTTGTTTTGAACAAATATTATTGTTTATATATTCCAAGTAGCGCTCCAAATCTGTTCTTTTGAGGATATCCCTTACGGATTCTACAGGAAAATCAGGCATTCGAATATAGAGTTGGAATTCAATATCCTACTCAGAATATCAGGATAGGGACTTTTTGCTGCGGCGCTCGGTCTCGATTTTCGAAAGAGTCTCGTCAAAGTCCAAAGGAGGGGGTTCCACTCCTGATTTGGCTACTAAAGTAATAGCCCCTTCTGGGCAAACACCAACACATAATCCGCAGCCAATACATTTTTCTTCTATAATTTCGCAACATTCATCATTTTCTGCGATTGCGTCCATTGGACATCGCTCGATGCATAAACCGCAGAACGAACACAAACCGGGATTAATTTTAGACTGGTAATACGATGTAATCATACGACTGGCTTTTGAAGAATGTTTGGCTGCTCTGAGATAAGCGCAACAACACGTACAACAGCAACAAACAAATTCTAACTGCTGAGCGTTGGTAGGGGAGAGCACTAACCCGGCCTCTTCGGCCATGTCCAGAACCTTCAGTGCTTCTTCTGCCGTGATTATCCTTCCTATCTTGTTGTCGATATAGAATTGGGCAAGTGTTCCGAATGCAAGGCATGTTTCTTTGGGGCTATCACACCCTTTTCCCACTAGTTTTTGTTCTTTACGGCAAATGCATTCTGTCAGAGAAATCAAATCCTGATTTTTGACTAATTCCTTTATCTTGTTATAAGGAGCAACGCTATTGAGGGCACCGATAGACGAGTCGACCGGAATGACACGAAACTGTTTGTGAGCCAACCTGAAATAAGGCAGGTATTCTTCGAACATAAGTGAAAATTCATTATCCATGCTTTTCAGCTGAAACTCATAAATACCAATTAGAAACTGATAAGCTTTGTATTGCACTTGGTTTCCTTGGCGGGCTCTATAAATAATTCCTTTTTGCGCCATTTTTTCGAGCAAAGATGCCAGATCATCTTCTTTTCTGCCCGTACGGGCAGCGATTCGCGGGAGATCTTCCAATTCCTTGCCGAGATTCATTGTAAGTTCAGCTTCCTCGGGCGTAAAGAGCTTTTTAAGAATTTTCAGTTCGATTCCTGTGGGTGTTGCCGGAAAACCTGTCGGCAATTCATCCAGGAAAATTCTCAGCCTTTTGTAAATGTCCTGTTCCATTTTTATTCTCCTTTTGTAATTACAAGAAATCCGCGAAAATTTTTTCTATCCTAGGTAAGGTAACAATATTTTTTTTACCATAGTAAGAATTAATTTTTATATGGCACTACATATCACAATATGAAAAATAACACAGGCGTTTGTTTTTTGTCTTTTCTGTAAAGGACGTTTCGGGGACTTCGCCGGTTGTTGATATCAGTGTCGTTTGTAAAGTTATGATTCTTCACATGCCCGAAGGTGATAAAGAGTTAAATATGTGTTCGTGTTTCGGCTGTTTAATTTGGTGCTTGTCAAATACACTGATTATCTTGACAATTCAGTTTTCAATGTGCAAGTACTCTCATATACTGAATCCCCGATGCCGTTGTTGAAATGCTTTTTAAAACCGGATAGGGTATTGATAATATGCTGATCGAATGGCTGGAAAACAGTGTGTACATGAGTGCCATTAGAAAAGTTTTAAGGCGAGGAAACGATTAATTCTGCGAGGATTTTTTGATAGATAAAATGGTTTCTGCAGACAGCCCTTTTGCCTTTCAGGCGCGCCCGCGAGGCCTTTATCGCTGGATACCTCTTCTTGCCGTGTTGCGTGATTATAAATCGAGTTGGCTCATACGAGATATGAGCGCCGGTTTTGTTCTTACCGCGATGCTTGTGCCTGTCGGTATGGGTTATGCGCAGGCAGCGGGACTGCCCGCCATTTACGGGTTATATGCCACTATTATTCCGCTCATTGCTTATGCTGTTTTGGGACCTAGCCGCATACTTATTTTAGGTCCGGATTCGGCCCTGGTCGCATTGATTGCCGCGACGATTTTGCCGCTAGCTGCAGGTGATGAAAGCAGGGCGGTGGCGCTGGCGGGAATGTTGGCTGTCTTAACAGGGTTGTTATGTGTTGCGGCGGGATTAGCCAGGTTTGGCTTTATTACCGAGCTTCTTTCCAAGCCTATAAGATATGGTTATCTCAATGGCATTGCGTTGACTGTAATAATCGGGCAATTGCCTAAAATTTTCGGGTTTTCCGTCAGCGGCAACTCTTTTCTGCAGGAAACAAAGGGTCTCATTCTGGGCATCTCAGGGGGTCAAATAAATTGGATATCTTTTGCAATCGGATTTTTTTGCCTGATTATTATTGTTGGATGTCAGCGGTGGTTTTCCCGAATACCGGGTATTTTGATCGCCGTTACGGCGGCGACGGCTGTTGTTGCATATTTCGACCTTTCTTCTGCAGGTGGTATTGCTGTGGTTGGTTCACTGCCGCATGGATTGCCCACTTTTCAAATGCCCGAATTTTCATATGCCGAGTTGGGCTATTTGTTCACTGGTGCGATAGCTGTGGCGTTAGTTTCTTTTGCCGATATGAGCACTCTTTCCCGTTCTTTTGCTTTGCGCGCAGGTTATGAGGTCGACAGCAATCAGGAAATTATTGCTCTCGGTGCAGTTAATATCGCCGCCGGTTTTTTTCAGGGGTTCCCCGTAACCAGTAGCGCTTCGCGCACTCCTGTGGCGGAATCAGCCGGAGCCAAAACACAAATTACCGGTATCGTTGGCGCGATTTGCATCGCGCTTTTGCTGATCTTTGCCCCATCTCTTTTAAAAAATCTACCCCAGGCCGCACTAGGGGCCATTGTAATATTTGCGTGCAGCGGTCTTGTGGAAATTCGCAATGTTTTGCGGCTGTATAAATTGCGCCGTGATGAATTTGCTTTGTCCATTATTTGTTTTTTTGGTGTTGTATTGCTGGGCGTTATTAAAGGGATTTTTATCGCTGTAGTTCTTGCCCTGTTTGCCTTTATTTGGCGAGCTTGGCGACCATACGATGCCGTGCTGGGTCATGTCGATGGCCTGAAAAGTTATCATGATATTACGCGGTATCAGGACGCGCGGCTGATTGACGGGCTGGTGCTTTTCCGCTGGGACGCGCCGCTGTTTTTTGCCAACGCGGAAACTTTCCGCGAACAGGTGCTGCGTGCTGTGGCGAAGGCGCCGACGCCGACCAAATGGGTTGTGGTCACGGCGGAGCCGATTACCGATGTGGATATTACCGCCGCTGATATTTTGGAAGACCTAGATGAAAAATTGCATAAAGCCGGGATAGATTTGTTTTTTGCGGAAATGAAGGACCCGGTGAAAGATAGACTCAAGCGTTATGGTCTTTTTAACAGATTTGGAATGGATAGTTTCTTTCCGACAATCGAACAAGCTGTGGAGCGTTATTTAACCGAGCATAAAGAAAGAAAAACCGGATGAAAGTGACCGAGATATAAATTGGATTTTATATGAAAAAAGTTATTTATTATGGCATCCGCGATATCAGAGTGGAAGAAGCGCTGGAAATAAGCCCGGGTAAAGGCGAAGTAAAGATTAAAATCAAATACTGCGGCATCTGCGGCTCGGATCTGCATGAATATCTGCACGGGCCTTTTCCGGAAAGCCCTTTCGGTCATGAAGCCTGCGGCGAAATCGTTGCTTTGGGAGAAGACGTAAAAGATTTTGTTGTCGGCGAGCGTGTGTGTTCTGTCATTCCCGGATCGTTTGCCGAATTTATAAACTGCCCTGTAGAAAGAGTACTTAAAATACCCGCCGATATGGATTGGAAACGCGCGGCGGTAGTTGAACCGCTTTCGGGTGCGGCCTACGCGCTGGAGCGCGCGCGAATAAAAGGCGATGAAACTGTTTTGGTTGCCGGTTGCGGCACAGTTGGCCTGATGATTCTTTTGGGCCTGAAATCTATGGGTGTCAGAAATATCTATATGACTGATCTTTTGGATTACCGGCAAGACAAGGCCAGAGATCTGAGCGCGACGTTGACCTGGAATCCCTTGGAAGTAAAAACATCTACAAAGATTAAAGAATTAACAAGTGGCAAAGGAGTGGATGTGGCCATCGAAGCCGTGGGCATTGAAGCGACACTAAAGGATTGTCTTTCTTCGGTGAAGTTTGGCGGCAAAGTTATCGTACAGGGAATTTTTACCGAGCGGGCTTTAGTGCATATGCTGGGTTTTGTCACGCGGGAGACCACCATGATCGGCACCAATTCCATCAATCCGCAGCTGGCCTTGTCCTGGCTTAAATCCGGGAACATCCGCCCGGAAAGCGTTATCACCAGAATAATTCCCCTGAAAAAAATAAAGGAAGAGGGTTTTGAGGTTCTGGCAGGGAAAAGCACAGAAAATATAAAAATTCTGGTCGCGCCCTTTGGCGTGTAAACTCGTCAGGGGCTAGTTAATCGCGCCGCTTTTTTTCAGCAAAGCGGCAATAGCTTCGGCCATTAACCTGTAGCCTGTGGCGTTGGGATGGATAAAATCGGATTTCAGTTTGCTGTCGGCCAGCACTTCGGATAATATTTTTTCTTCCAGAGGGACAGATAATTCCCAAGCGATTTCTCCGTACATGACATGTGGTGAAACAGAGAGGTTTGGCGCGGGTACGGCGATGAGCACAACGGATACACCCTCATGGCGAGCCAGTGAAATCATTTTTTTTATGTTGTCGGCTGCTTTCCGCAAATTCAGGCGCCGGAGCTGGTCGTTGGCACCGTGGCATAAAATAAGCAACGCCGGCTTTTCCTGTTGAAGGACTTTCGGCAAACGTGATAATCCGTCAGCCGTTACTTCTCCCGGTACTCCGGCATTGACAACTTTTCGACCGATCATTTGTCCCAAAACGGCCGGATAAGAATAAATCTGTTCCACGCCGGTGCCGAAAGTCAGACTATCGCCGAAAGCCACAATAACATCATTGGCAGCCAGCGGTGACAGTTTGGGCGGTGAGGAACAGCCAACAAAACACGCGCTGAGGATTATTACTAGAAATAAAATCAAATATTTTGGCTTCATTGTATTTGTGCGGGTATCTCCTGTTATTATCCTGATGCGGCGTTATCATGATTTAGTCATTATCAGATAATTATCTGCACTTTTTGTCAATAGGGGAAGAGTGATCCGATAGAAAAGTTTATTTTTTCTATTAATTATTTTATGTTAAGCAACATTTGATTTGTCAGTAGGGGGATGAGCGTGATGGGATGGTTTGTAAATCGCCTCCGCCGGAAGATTATGCGACAACCTTTTCCTGCTGCGTGGGAAGAAATTATCCATCGTAATTTTGTTTATTATCGGCTGCTTGATGATGCTGAACAGGCGCACCTGCAAAAGCTGATGCAGGTATTCATTGCGGAAAAAAATTGGGAAGGAGCCGGTGGCCTGGAACTGACCGACGAAATTCGTGTCACAATTGCTGTTCAAGCCTGCCTGCTTATTCTCAATATGTCGCATGATTATTACCGCAACGTGACAACAATCATCGTTTATCCATCTGAAGTCGTGCCCCCGCCGCGCAAGATTTCTTTTTTTGAAACAGCCCTGCATCCGGTGGAACCACCATACCCGATTGTTGGTCAGGCATTTCATCGGGGACCGCTTATTCTTGTCTGGGAGGCGGTATTATTCAGCGGCCGTCATCCCGGCTCAGGTTATAATGTTGTTTATCATGAATTCGCGCATAAGCTGGATATGCTCGACGGTGCCGCCGACGGTACGCCGCCCCTGAATACGCGTTTGGAATATCGAAAATGGATAAAAACGCTTTCGCGGGAGTATCTCCTTCTGCGGAAAGATTTAGAAAAAGGCGTCGGGATATTTCTTGATGAATACGGAGCCATGGACGAAGCGGAGTTTTTCGCCGTCGCCACCGAGCAATTTTTTGCTCAGCCCGTTTTGATGTGCGAACATGCGCCGGAACTTTACCGGCTTTTCCGAGAATATTATGGCCAGGATCCTGTGGCGCGTGGAGGAAAGTGACTACACTGTAAATCAGTTGACATGTTTTTTCGGGCAGTTTTTTGTGTTAATATGCACGCAACTATAGCTTGATAAAATAATATGCATGGGGAAAATAAATGTGAAGAAAATATTTCGCTATGAACTAAAGGTATCCATAGAAACAATTGATGAAAACGGCCATGTGAACAGCGTGGAATATCTGCGCTGGATGCCGCAGTTATACATGCGGACATATTGGGATGTACCGAAGCGACGAAGGCTGTCGGTGCGACATGGGTGGTGCGCACGCACCGCATTAAATATTTGCGACCGGCATTTGCCGGTGAAAAAAGTGTTGTTTTGACCTGGGTTTCCAATCTGCGCCGGGTTCTTTCTTTGCGCAAGTATAAAGTTGTGCGCATGGAAGATAAAGCGGTTTTAGCCGAAGGCGAAACGGACTGGGTTTTTGTTAATGCGGCAACAGGAAAATTACGTTCGATACCCAAGGATATTTTGTCTGTTTTTGAAGTTCTGCCCAAGGAAAATGAGGCAGAGGTAATGAAACATGCGCAGGATTGAATAACCATCGATATGAAGGAATTTTATGATTGCTTATCTGAAAGAACATGAGAACTATGTAAAAAAAATGCTCGAAAAAAATCTCAGCCGAAGTGAATTGCAGTCACTTTTAACGCATCACAACAAACAGATCCAGTGGATGCAACACGAAAGACTGGCGCACCTGATTGTTATGCTTTTCGTGTGTCTTTTTATGTTGCTTTCCCTGGGTTTTGCTGTTATGAATACGTCTATTGCTACGATAGTTCTTACTGCTTTTCTTCTTGTTTTATCGGTTGCATACATTATTCATTATTACCGGCTCGAAAACGGTGTGCAAAGATGTTACCTGTTGTCCGGTGAGATTAAGAAACGTATGGAGTTATGAATACGGCGTGGCTACTGCCGCATTATATAATTAGATAAACAGGAGAAAAATGATGGTCCAAAATAAAATAGTTGTCCGTTACATGGACGGACAACTATTGAAAGGCGTCACGAATGATTTTTTCCCGGATAAGGAAATTTTTCATTTGTTGCCCGTGGAGACGCCTGAGGAAGGCATACCGATAATGCTGTCGGATTCCAATTTGAAAGCAATTTTCTTTGTCAAAGGATATGAAGGCAACCCGGACTATAAGGACAAGAAAGATTTTGATTCAAAAAAACCTTTAGTTGGACGCAAAATAAGAGTGGTTTTCAAAGACGGAGAAGTAATGGTCGGCACTACTTACGGTTACCGGCCAGGACGAGCCGGCTTTTTTGTCGTCCCCGCCGATGCGGATTCCAATATCCAGCGCTGTTATGTTCTTACCGCCGCCACGCAGGAAGTTTCCTTTATTTGATCGCTTGTTTTACTTAATAAAAAGACCATGTTTTAAGGTAAAACAGCGCGGCGCTATTTCCATATTTTTGTATTGATCAGTTTATAAGGAAAAAGCATCGGTACGCTTTTTTGATAGTTGCGGTAAACATTGCCGAATTCCCGCGCAAGGTCCCGTTCCTCCAAGTGTGCGCCGATTATAATCCACACAGACCACATGAAGTTGAAAAATAACCTGTCCGTGCTCAGATCTGGGCATGACCAGATCATAATTAGTATAAAAAAATACAAGGGATGGCGCACCCAGCGGTAGGGACCTTTGACGACAAATTTTGTCCGGCGATGTTTTATATGACGATCACACTCAAATACCGCCTGGATGCCGAAGGGATCAAAAAACCCCAATGATTTAACAGCCCAGAAAAATCCGACGATCGGTAGAATAAAAAACAGGCGCATAAACAGGCGCGTCAATCCTTGCGCTTCCCACAGCGGAGCCGTGGCCTGCCAGAAGATAATGACGATAAACAAAAAAATACCGGAGGCAATGGAATAAACGGCTTCGTGATACGCGTCAGGGAAAAGCCTGGATAAGTGCCGCTTGAATGACCGGCGTACCATGATGCTGTGCTGGAGAAAAAAAGCAAGGGATAGGCCGGCATTAAATATAAGCGCCGCGCTTCCGTTCCATCCGAAGTCAATCAGGTTAAGATTTCCCGCCCAGAGAAAAACGGCGAAGATGAACAAAGTAAATCCGCCGAAAATATAGGATAGCGTCGCGACAATTAATCCGGGATGCTTAAAGACCATATAAATTTCCGGCTTTTTTCAGCAACAGCAACCGCTGTTGTTTTTTCCCGTGGGCGCAGTTTGCCCACCGCAGCAACAGGCGGCGTCGCTTTCCCCCAGCAGGGAATTAATTACCGCCGCGGCGCAGCCCACCCCGGATTCCACGTAAATCGCCTCTGCCGGGCAATTTTTGCGGCAGGCGCCGCACTCCATGCAGGCATCGCGATCCCGGAGGATGGCGCTCCGTCCGTTCATTTTGAAAACCCGATGCGGGCAGACCTCCAGACACATACCGCAGCCCGTGCATTTGTTTTCATCGAGCTTTAGGGTGACGACGTTTTTCAGATAAGACAAATTGGTCATTTATCGACTCCTAAGATATTACCCGCGAAGTTAACCAGAGCAACGCGCCGCCGACCGCGGCGCAAATCTGTATGGGCAGCGCGAAACGCATTTCTTTTTTAACGCCGGAAAACGATGTGTAGGTTGAAGCTCCGGTGAAGTTCATCGCCAGGTAGGAGGCAATGGCCGGAACAATGAAAATCCAGGACAAAGCCTCGATTCTGTCTGGCCATGTGGAAAAGTTCATGCCGCGCAGGTAAAGTAAAGCCACCGCCGTTATTGCGCCGATAAAAAAACCTTTTACGGAAAAAGCTCTTCCCGGCAGATAAGGCAAAAGCGCAGGGTTGAGCACGGCCCCGGCCAAAACAGCGCCCCCCAGCGCCGCGACAGCAAAAAAACCGAAATCAGTCAAATTGCTCCAGTAGCCGCCCGGCCCGCCAAGGCCGCTTAAAAAGAAAAAAATCAGCGTCAGCAGGGAAAAGGGCCTGATGACTTCAACAAGTTCTATCGGAATCAGAACAGTCCTGTCTTTCAACGGGAAGGCAACCGTGCGCATTTTATCATCCACATGGAAGTTGTTGTCCAGGTAAGCGGTTAAATCACCGGCTTTTACCGGTCCGTAACAGACCGTAAAGCCGGTGCCTTTTTTTACCTCATGCGCGGCTACTCCGGGCGCGCCCAGCTGTGGGAGGATAATTTTTCTATGACTGACTATTTCCTTGAGCCGGCTGTTTTCAATTTTACTGATTAATTCCTGCGTGCCGAAGGTTCCCTTGCCCGCCGCGCACCAGACATTGATGCCTTTGGTGTCCAAAACCAAAATCCATAGATTTCGCCCCGGCAGCGCCTCGCGCAGCTTATCAAAACTCATTTTGTAATTGGCGGTGACTAAAACGTCCGAGGCGGCATCGGGATTATTCAGCGCGTAGAGGCCGGGTTCAAGGGAGTAATTCATGCGCCCCACGCCCCAGCGCACTTTAATCGCCTCACGGCGGTCAGCCCAAGTCAGATTTGAAGATACCCGCGGCAGAATTCCCGTTGTGGTTTCAAGTGAACCAGCCACAAATGGCTGATGGATGCTGGGATAGACAGTCTGTTTAGACTGAACCGGAACACAGCAGTTGAAATTATTTTGTATTACCGGAAGAGTTAAATTTTTCATATCCAATCTCTTTGTCGTTTATCGGCAGCAGGCGTTTTGCCGCGTGTATGCTTTTATCGCCCCGATGAAAGTACTGACGGAATTCAAAACATGTTTTGTCCTTTTTTCGGGGATATTGCCCATTACTTTATGAAAAAAATCCATGATGCACAGCCGGACATTTTTGTGCGTTTTTTCTCCCTTTTTTGTCAGAGTCAGATAAGCGGCGCGTAAATCATGAGGATCTGTCCGGCGCTGTAAAAGTTTCTTCTTGATCAGCGGATTCAGCAGCCTGGTGGTAGTGCTTTTTTCCACGGCGAGATGCCGGTGCAAATCGGCCATTTTTAGTTCTTTATTCTGCGAAATTACGTCCAGAATGAGGAACTGGTGAAAGGTGACTCCTTCACAAAAGGCTTCATCCTGGCGTAAAAAGCGCGTTGTCTGGGCCAGGCCGGTGAATACTTCCAGTAGCTGACGGTAATTGGTATTCGTTTCTCTCAACATAGTTGTATTATACAACCAATATGCTGTTTGTCAATCAAAATATTTTGCCCATATTATTAAACGGTAGGGAAGATCTGGCCGGCCCGTTCTGTGCTTGAAATGTTTCGGGAATTCTGATTAATTCGCCTCATTAAGTAAAGGATCCATATATCTATGACGCAAAAAGATGAAGCCTTGGAAAAAAGCGAAGAGTGGTTTTCTTCCGCGCTTAAAGTTAACTTGGAGCGGACTTCCGTTGCCATCGCCATCCCCCCCAAGTACGACCCGCTGCTTAAAGTGGTGGAAGGCCACTATGGCCTGCAAAGAAAAACAAGAGGGATGTTAACGGAATTATATCATCCCTTTGTCAATTGGGAGCATGTTCTTGCGGAGCTCACATCTATTTCTATCGGCGATTTTTATGAATATAATCAACATCCGGACGGGTTAACCGCTCTTTCCATTCTGATGAATATATATTTTGACATTATTAAATACGCGACGAATGAAGAGGTAAAAGATAGCGCGATACGTTGTCTTTTTGATTTTATCGGTACTGTTCTCGAGAAAAGCGATAGTAAGCTTTCCGGAAATTTATCCCTGCTTAATGAAAGCATGGATTTTTTTGCCAATTTTACAGATAAAGACAAAGCTGTATTAAAGAAGTGTTCTTCTTACATCAAAAAAACATCCAAATTTGTTTTGGATAATAATATAAATATTGCCTCGGATAAAGTCAGTTTTATACTGGATAAAATGTTCAGGATTACTTATGAATTCTGGCTTACTCAGTCTGATCCTTCTTTATGGTTTGCCGGTGATAAGGGAAAAAATAATAACCAGACAGATGCTTACCAAAATATAATTCATCCGCTCAGCCATCGGTATCTATATGGGGCATTGAAAAAACTTGATGATCTGGGTAGCCAAAAGAAAGCAACGGACAAGGAACAAATAAGAGTTTACTTGGAAATGCCGGATTATTTTCAAATAGTAAACGGGTATTTCCTGGTTGCCGATGAGCTTGAAAAATCACCTGTTTATCTGGGGCATCAATATCTGGTAAAATTAGACTTTCTTTTCCACATGATGAGTGTGCCCGGATTGTCCGATATACACGCTAGTGCTTTGCGCGAAATCAACCGCTGTCTGAAATTGGTTTTTGAACAGGAAGAGAAGGAGAAACTTCACGAATTTGTGCGCAAAATATTCGAGTTTCTCAGGAAAAGTCGCTCACGTCATGAATACCGCGGCACAATAATTGATTGTATTACAACGACGGCCAAGGAAGTTTTCGCGCGCGATTCTCAGGAGCTGGCGGATATCTTTATTGATGAGTTAATCTCGTACGGTTTTCAATATCCAGAATTTAAAGGAACTACCACGGAATGGCAAGTTCAGGTTAATCCACTCCATGTTGTAAGCATTAGGGCGTGGCTCGAGATTATTTCCTTGAAACCCGGCTGGACAAAAAAACTTATTTCGGCACAGGTGATCAATTTGAGTATCGGTGGAATTTTTGTGCGTGACACCGATCTTTTGCAAAAAGACATTTCTGTGCTGCTGAATTCCGGTATCGCCCCGGTGTACAACTTGGTGAAACAGCTCCTTAGAATATTTCCGGTTTATTTCAAGGAAATAGGAGCAGAAGGAGAGCTGCGCGATATAACAACCGATGTGGATGAGCTTTCTTACCGCAACGACAAACTGGTGAACTTTCTGCGCAAGCAATCTCATGTCGAAAGCAATAGCATGCTCGTAGAGTTTATGGAGAATATCTTTAATTTTTGGTACTCCGGTGACAAAGAATGCTTGAAGAGATATCTACCGGAAGAGGTTTATGAGCAGGTAGCGAATTCCGGAGAGTACTTCGATGGTATGCACAAAGCATTTATTTACTTACTTTCCTTAGCTCAAAACAACCCCAAAGAATTTATTTCTTGGTCCGAAACAAGATTATCTAAAGAAATCAGCGGTCTTAAAGAAGTTGATAAAAGAGATAAAGAACGTGCACGGATGATGGTTCGCATTTATCAACTAATTTACAAAAAATATTTTCCCCAATATGTGGATTTACTGGATGATTTGGAAGTGGTTTATCTTTTACCCAAAACCGAATTGGCGGCGCTTAGACGAGCATTGAGTGCAAATAATCGGTACAAGAGCCTTATTATCATCCTGAAATTTATGTCTCTGTTGAAAGAAAGAATTCTTTCCGCCAGGAAAACCGAGCCTTATGAAAATATATATTACAAGCGGCACATTGCGGCCGGTATTCCTTCAATGTACGGTACCTATAGCGAAGAAAAGTTTGAAGCTCTTGGGCTGACTCTGAGACTGGAGAGTCTTGCGGTGATGCAGATGGAAGAGCTGGTGAAATCTTTAGATCTAAGAAACATTACAAAGCGGACTATTGCCAAGGTTCACAACTATCTGTGGCTTTTTGTTAAAGCGCTGGAATTGGATGGCATTTCCACGGAAGGCTTGGCGGCAAAAGTAAGATATATAAGCAGCGCCCTGTCCATCAAACAATTTTCCATGGAGCAGTATGTGGATATCTTCCGCTTCATATCCAAAAGTATACAAAATATAATTCATGAATATTATATTGACATTCACAATTCTAATCTGCCTGTTATTATTGGCCAGGTCTTCGAAAAAAATGTCAGCACGAAGATGCGAACCGAGACACAAAACGGTGAAGAATTGGTTTATCAGCAATCGGAAAATTTTGTTCGCCGTCTTATTTCTTCGGCGTTTGGTTTACAAACTCTGGATAATTTTGTGAATGCAGTGGTCGGTGCTCTGAATGCTGAGATGGAAAAAATTAAAGATGAAAATCAGCTTTGGAGAACAGGCGTTTCTTACAATGCGGAGCTTGCCGTTTCTTCGTTTTACGAAAAGAACAAAAAAGTGGACAATCAAATATTTCTTGGGAACAAGGGGTATTTTCTCAAGGAACTGATTTCCTATGGTTTTAAAGTGCCGCCGGGCTTTATAATTACCACTGAGGTTTTCCGGGGTTATGATGCCATCATTGATAATGAGAAAATTTTTAATGACTTGCTTGTTCGTATAAACAAGGAAATAGTCGTCCTTGAGATAATGACCGGCAGGAGATTCGGCAATCCTCTGAATCCGCTTCTTTTGTCGGTGAGAAGCGGCGCCACGGTATCTTTGCCGGGGATGATGAATTCTTTCTTGAATGTGGGTATCAATGAAGTGATAGCGGAAAAGCTTAGCGGCAGAAGAGGTTTCCACTGGGCTGCGTGGGATTGCTATCGCCGATTTTTACAGACATGGGGAATGTTTCAAGGGTTGAACCGCGATTTCTTTGATGCGATTATCGACGGGTTTAAGTACCGCTACGGAGTGGAAAGAAAAATACAATTCTCTCCTGAGCAAATGAAGCAAATAGCTCTTGCTTATAAAAAAGGCATTTTGGACAACGGTATTGAATTGAAGGAAGAGCCTGCTGAACAATTGCGGGATGCGATCATGAAAGTTTTTGATTCCTGGTATTCTCAGCAGGCGCAAATTTATCGGCATCAGATGCATCTTTCGGATAAATGGGGAACTGCTGTTATCGTTCAGGCAATGGTTTTCGGCAATCTCAATGAGCATTCCGGTTCCGGGGTCATCTTTACCCGCGAGCCGAAAAGCGCATCTTCCGACATTACGCTTTATGGAGATTTCATTTTTGGCGTTCAGGGTGATGACATTGTTTCCGGTCTGGTGGAGACATATCCAATTTCGGAAAAGCAAAGGTTATCGGAGCGACGGGACTCCGAAATATCGTTGGAAACGAAATTCCCGGAAATTTATCATGAATTGGTCAGCGTTGCGGAAAAACTGATTCGTGAAAAAGGTTTCAATCATCAGGAAATAGAATTTACTTTCGAGGGATCGGGAAAAGACAAGCTATATTTGCTGCAGACTCGCGATATGGATCAGGTGGCGGCGAAGAGATACAAACGGTTTAAAGATACCAGCTTCCTGCAGTCGACAATATTGGGCACAGGTATTGGAGTGAGCGGCGGTGCTCTTTGCGGCCGGGCAGTTTATACGGAAGAAGATATAAAAAAATTCCGGAAGGAGGATCCGCAGACATCCCTTATTTTGTTGCGCCGTGATACGGTTCCCGATGATGTTGGAATCCTTCTGCAAGTCGAGGGACTCTTAACGGCAAAAGGAGGGGGTACCTCGCATGCGGCCGTAACCATTCCGCAGCTGGATAAAGTCGGCGTTGTCGGATTCAACAAACTGAAGGTTCATGAAGCACAGGGATTTGCCACGATAGACGAATGTAAAATCTGCGCGGGTGATTTTATCTGTATTGACGGATGGAGCGGTATGGTTTATCAGGGTAAACACGAATACGATCCCTTGCCTTCACGAAATATCAAAATTTAATATTATTCGCGTTTCTTGAAATGATTTTGTTTGTATTTTTGTTGGAAACAAATTTATGAAACACGTTCATTCATTCACCGGGGAAAATCGTTTAATATTTCTTGATAATGTCCGTTTCTTGATGATATTTTTTGTAGTGGTTCTCCATTGCGCCGCAAGTTACGGAATCAATGAATGGTGGTATGTATACGACCCCAAAGAGTGCCGCCTGATATTTTCTTATGTAATGTTTTTTGTGGATACGTTCGCTATGCCGATGCTTTTTTTTATTGCCGGTTACTTTGCCTTGCCCAAGATTGAGCAAAAAGGAACGTTTGGTTTTATTGAAAGTAAATTTGTGCGCCTTGGGATACCTTGGCTGATTTGCATTGTTTTTATTGCGCCGATTATTGATTTCATTAATCATCACACTCATGGTTACAATTATTCTTCTTTGAATTATGGACAATTCTGGCTTGAATGGTTAAAAAGAGCGATTGATTTTCAATTTGGTTTTTTAACTGCAACGGAGCAATTCAATCAGTTTGTTTACTGGTTTATTTCCCTGCTCCTGTTTTTTTTCATTGTCTTTGCTTTAATTTGCGCCCTTAAAAAAAAGATTGCTCCGCTGGTTCCTTTTTTTCAGGAAAAGTATCACTCGGACAGAACGATGTTGTGGGTGATGGTTTTTGCAGGGCTTTTATCGGTCATTGCCAGCCTGATCATCACAACCATCCCTTATCCCTGTCCCTACCCCTGGGTTCTTGTCGGCAATGTTCTCCAGTTCCAACTTTGGCGGCTGCCTGTATATGTGATTTTTTTTGCTTTAGGCGTCTGGGCTTATGGTCGCGGTTGGTTTGTTCGGACAAATTTCCCGGGACCGCCGTTTTTTTGGCTGTCTTTGTGTGTTGTTTTTAGTGTTTGTTATGTGATTTTCACGAATTATTATCTGGCCAACATTTCCGACACAAGACTTTTTTTGGTATTTATAATTTTAGTTTCTTTTGCGCGGGTGATTTTTTTAATCGTGTTTACCAGTTTTGCCCTGAATTACTGGAATAGGCCCCATCAACTGAGTCATGCGTTGTCTGCCAATTCTTATGATATTTATCTTGTTCATATACCGATCGTGTTGATCTTTCAGTTATTGCTGACCGAGCTGACCGATGTTTCATCTTTTATTAAATTCGGAATAGTTTTGTTTTTTTCGTTTGCCCTGAGTTACGCCATAGGTAAATATATTACTAATCGTTCCCCACTTTTGTCTGTTTTTTGTCTTTTTATGATTTTTGTTCTGATGGTAATTTTCCTTTAGCCGAAGAAAAGGCCGTATCGGTTTATGCCAATACGGCCTTTCGATGGATTTTCAGAGGGGATTTTTAAAACTTATAATAAATTTTTGTGAATGTAGACGGTCAGGTCGCCCATCCGGTTAGTGTAGCTTCCATACTCGTTGTCGTACCAGCCGAAAATTTTGGCATGGACCACCGGAACCTGCAGCATCTTGCCGCTCATGTTCTGGAGAATGCCCGCTGGCAGGTCAGGTATTTGCGAAAGGTCAACCGGAATGAATGCCGTGCGGGTGTGGTTGAACTGACCTTCAATGATAATTGCCGCGTCTTCTCCGATCAGATCGGTGGAAACATTCTGCTGCATGGTAAAGCGGACCAGCGGATTGTTTTGCGCCGTTTTCGCGTAAATGTCGTTGAGCTTTTTCGTATCGATATTAGCTGCCTCACCCTTGTCGTTTTGTTTGGCCTGGAAGGTGGCGTTGAGCACGATGAGCGACAGCGTATTGGTCGGCACCCGGATGGAATCGCCCATGAAACCGATGTTTTTGACTTCCGGAATAACTTCGATTAAGGCATTAGCAGCACCGGTCGAAGTAAGAATTATATTGTTCAGGATGCTGCGTGTCTTGCGAATGTCCTTCTCGCCGGCTTTTGGCAATTTATCCAGGACGCTCTGGGTGTTTGTGACAGCATGTATTGTGGACATGGAAGCTGTGAGAATCGTGCTGGTCTCCTCGTTTTCCAGAAGCGGTTTCACCATATGCGCCAGACCTGTTGTGGTGCAGGAGGCCGCGGAAACGAGAAGGTGCTTCTTGGGATTGAAAGAGGTGTGGTTGATGCCGTAGATAAGCGTCACAGTGTCGTCCGGTGTTGAGAGCGCTTTATTCTTTATTTTGAAAGGCGCGGAGTGGATTACCACTTTTGCTCCGCCGTTGAGATGTCCGCGGATTGATCCTTTTTTGTCGTCAACAGGCACGGTCGGATCTTTGAAGGAACCGCTGCAATCCACCACGATATCCACGCCATGCTGGCGCCAGGGAATATTCATTGGGTTTCGCTGTTCGCGCAGAATCGTAACCGGAATGCCATCAACAAGCAGCTTACCGTTTTTTTCATCCGTGATTTTAACAACAGGCTGTGCTTTGTAACCGTAAAGAAACCGGTGGAGCAAGCCATATGTGGCGTCCGTTTCGATAAGACGGGCAATCGTCTCCATGCCGGTGCCCACCTCCCGACCCTGGTTAACGAAGATTTCCTTGAAATATTTTCTTTGGATATGATGCCAAAGTGTCAATTTACCGATGCGCCCCAAACTGTTGATACCGAGAAAAGGGGCATTGTTTTCAAATACTTGAACTTTTGCCATGATGATGTGCCTCCTTGAAACCTGCTTATGGCGGGCTGGTGTTAATCCGGTCAGAAGACCTGTACTTTATTACAAGAAAGAAGCGCTAAAGTCAAGAATGAGAAATATTTTAGGTTTCCCTGGTTGATTTAAATGAGCCATGGCATTAAGCAAAGTTTTGAGAAATATTTTAAAATTCTAAAAATTCAGGGAATTGGGGTTGAAAGTATGATAAGAATTAACAAAATCTTTCACGAAGAGATAAGGAGGGGCATATGAAAAAAGTATATTTGCTCGCTATGATTATGATGATTATGGCGATTTTTATTGTGGGATGTTCTGTGCCAAAGGTCGGTCTGCTTAAGGGAACACCGAACCCGCTCAAAGAATATACGCTGGAAGGAACCGGCGCGGATAAAATATTGCTCATTGCGGTAAACGGCGTGATTTCAGACAAACCGAAAAAAGGATTAATTATTGAATCTCCAAGTCTTGTTGAACAGGTGGTGGTGCAGCTGAACAAAGCGAAAAAAGACAGGCAAATTAAGGCAGTTTTGTTCAAAATAAACTCACCGGGCGGCACGATAACAGCAAGCGATATTCTCTATAACGAAATTATTTCTTACCGGGAGAAAACAGGAAATAAAATTGTTGTTTCTATGATGGACGTAGCCGCCTCGGGTGCCTATTACATGTCCTTGCCTGCGGATATGATCGTGGCTCATCCAACAACGGTGACCGGTTCCGTAGGTGTTATTTCCTTGCAACCGAAATTTAAAGGCTTGATGGATAAAATCGGCGTGGGTGTTGATGTGCAAAAGACAGGAAAATACAAAGATATGGGTTCACCCTACCGCGATACGGCCGATGATGAGAAAAAACTTTTACAAAAAGCGATGGACAGTTTTGGCGGTCGCTTTATCGATTTGGTCAAAAAGCACCGCAAGCTCTCGACGCAGGCGTTGACGGAGGTTTCCACGGCCCGCATTTTTCTGGCCGATGAAGCCCTGCAATGCGGCCTCGTGGATAGAATCGGTTATATCGGCGATGCGGTCGAAGAAGCAAAAAAACTGGCCAAGCTTTCGGAAGAAGCCAGAGTTATTGTCTACCGCCGGGCGGAATTTCCCGAAGACAATTATTACAACATTGCCGGTTCGTTTTCGGAACATTTGAATATTTCGCTGGTTAATTTGGAACTGCCGGAAATTCTCAACTCCAGAGCCGGTTTTTATTATCTCTGGCCGGGCGCGATTTCCGTCGAACGATAAATTCCCCGCGGTTGTTTATATGGCAATAATACAAACCAGGGCGCTGAAAAAAAACTTCGGCAAAATAGAAGCCGTTGCCGGCATTGATCTGAGTGTTGAAAAGGGAGAAATATTCGGCCTTTTAGGACCAAACGGTGCCGGCAAGTCCACAACCATCGGCATTCTTTGTACCATCGTCAGGCCATCCTCCGGTGCGGCAGTGATTGCTGGCTATGATGTTGCCAAAGAACCGGCACGGGTCAGGCGCCAGGTTGGTATTGTTTTTCAGGATCCTACTTTGGACACGGTGCTTACCGGACGCGAAAATCTTGAGTTGCATGCCCGTCTTTATGGTGTCTCTTCCAGCATCAGGGAAAAAAGGATTGAACAGATGCTGGAGCTGGTGGACCTGAAACAGCGCGCTAACGATATCACGCGCACTTATTCCGGTGGAATGCGCCGGCGTCTGGAACTCGCGCGGGGCCTTTTGCACCGCCCGGCGGTGCTTTTTCTGGATGAGCCGACTTTGGGTCTTGATCCCCAAACGCGGGCACGTTTGTGGGAGTACATAAAAAAAATGGCGCGGGCTGAACAGACCACCATTGTTCTTACCACTCACTACATGGAAGAAGCCGAGCAGGTGTGTGACCGCGTGGGTATCATTGATCATGGCCAGATAATAGCACTCGATGCGCCGGAAAGGCTGAAGGAAACCATGGGCGGCCAGATGATTGTAATTAAGGCCGAACAACCACCGCTGGAAAAAATTCGTGGGCTTCCTTATGTTTCCGACGTGCGAGAAAATGACGGTGTGCTGGAAATTATTACCAGAGAAGCGCACCGGCACCTGCCGAAAATTTTATCCCTAGTTAAGGATGTGCATTGTGTGGAAATCAGAGTGCCCACGCTCAATGACGTTTTTATAAAACTGACGGGTCGTGATATTCGTGAGGATACCGTGGAAGACTTCGGTAGCTGGGTTGATTCCGTTGCCCGTTACCGCCAGAGGGGGTCTTGAAACCATGAATAACGGTTTCATCCGCAGGGAATTGATGGGCATTTACGCGGTGTGGTGGCGTGAGTTCAAGGTCTTTCAACGCGAAAAAAGCAGGATTGTTTCAAGCATCGTCCAGCCGCTGATGTGGCTTTTTCTTTTCGGCAGTGGAATCGGCGCCAGTGTCACCATCGGTTCCATTGACTATCGCGATTATATTTATCCGGGCATTCTGGCCATGATGGTTCTTTTCGGGTCCGTTTATTTCGGATTATATATTGTCTGGGACCGCAAGCTTGATGTGCTCAAGGCGATACTCGTAGCGCCGGTATCGCGCGTCAGCATCTTTTTGGGGAAGGTTTTGGGAGGGTGCACGGATGTTATTCTACAGGTTATTGTCCTTTTTGCGGTATCATTTTTGTTCCCGGCGATAAACCCATGGGGAATACCGCCGGCCCTAATTTTATTGGTCATTACGGCAATAGCCCTGGTTTCTTTAGGACTGGCGCTGGGCTCGCTTTTTCAAAGCCTGGAGGGATTTCAGGTGATTTCATCGTTTCTAATTTTCCCGCTTTTTTTTCTGTCGGGCGCGCTTTTCCCGATAACGGATAAACTTCCCACCTGGTTGCAGGGATTGGTTAAACTTAATCCGCTTACTTATACAGTGGATGGTGTCAGAGGTGCCCTGCTCGGCGTTAATATCTTTCCGCTTTATATTGATTTTGTTGTTGTTATTATTTTCGCTGTACTTATGTTTCTTTTGGGCAATGTTCTTTTCAGTAGAATGAAATAATACTGATAGGAATATAAGAAAGATAAGGAGGTTGTTATGAATCTGGCCGAGTTCCGCGAAAAAAAAGTTTACAGTGAAGGCGAGCGCGTGGCGCTTTATTTCAAGGAAAGAGTAATGACAAACTTCGAACTGCAGAAAAACTCCCGCAAACTGACCAGCGCGCTCAAGGGATTGGGCGTAAAGAGAGGAGACAGGATCATCATCCAGACGCCGAATTGCCCGGAGGTTCTGGAAACTTTTAGCGCCTGCTGGAGAATGGGCGCGGTTGTCGTGCCGATTAATTACCTGATGAATGATGAGGAGATAGCTTACATTTATCAGGATTCGGGCGCCAAGATAGTCATCAGCAGCAATGCATTTCTTCCGAAGGTGAAAACTGTGCAGGCCAAAGCACCGGAAATGAAAACGGTTATTCTTGTCGATAAAAATGTTCCGGAAGGAACCTTTGCTTATGGTAAGCTCATTGAATCGGTGGAGGAAGACCATTCTTTTGCCGATATGCGGGAAGATGAACTTGCCGCGCTTATTTACACAGCGGGAACAACCGGCAACTCCAAAGGCGTCATGCACACGCATTATTCTCTTTACGCCAACGCCAAAATGCAGTTCGAGAGCATGCCTTTTCCAGAGGGCATGATCTATGTCAGCGTTTTGCCTCTTTGTCATTCATTCGGCATCGCCACAATCAACAACGGCATGTTCCGTTCGGCAACAACCGTGTTGCTGGATTCTTTTGACCTTGAGCTGATTTTATCTTCGATTGCCAAATATAAAGCCAATATCCTGGTTGCTGTTCCGACAATGTACGTTTACCTGCTTTTGTATCCGGAGCCCAAAAAACATGATGTCAGCTCCATGAAATACTGGATATGCGGTGCGGCGCCGCTGGCTCTGGAGACGTGGAAAAAATTCAGGGAGGTTTACGGCGGGGAAATTTGTGAAGGCTGGGGGCTTACGGAAGCGGGCGCGAACAATGCCACCAACCCCATTCATGGGTTAAAGAAAGTCGGCTCCATCGGCATTCCGATGAAAGGCACGGAAATGAAGATTATGGATGATGAGGGGAAGTTTCTGCCGGGTGGCCAGCAGGGCGAAATAGTCATCCGCGGACCGCAGGTTATGAAAGGGTACTGGAATAAACCGGAAGAAACGGCGCAGGTGCTGCGCAACGGGTGGCTGCATACGGGCGATGTCGGTTATGAAGATGAAGACGGTTATTTCTGGATTACAGACCGCAAGAAGGATTTAATTATTAAAGGCGGAGAAAACATATCGCCGCGCACGGTGGAGGAAGTCCTGTTCGCTCATCCTAAAATATCAGAAGCCGCGGTAGTGGGGATGAGAGATGATGTTTACGGTGAAAATATAAAAGCCTTTATTGTTCTTAAACCCGATCAGGCCGCTACCGCCGAGGAAATTATCGAGTATTGCAAAAAAAACCTGACGAGTTTCCTGACGCCTAAAGAAGTTGTTTTCATGCAGGCCTTGCCTAAAAATATTATGGGTAAGGTGCTGAAAAAGGAACTCAGGAAAATGGCTTAAGCTGATGTTACAAAAATAAATATATAGAAGGGGAAAAATATGGCTATTCGCAGTGTGAAGGAATACAAAGAAAGCTTGCGCGACGGCCGGCGCGTTTATATCCGCGGCGAGAAAGTGGAGGATATTACCAGACATCCCATTCTCGGCATTACCGTAGACACCATCGCCGGCGGGTATGAATTGACGGCCTCGGAAGATCCGTCCGTGCGGGATCTTTTTGTGGCGCCGCATCCCAAAACTGGAGAACCGATCAACCGTTATTTTGTCACCCCGGCTAACAGGGAGGATTTGGCCAACCGCACAAAAATGATTCAGCGTTCAATTGAGGTTATCGGCGGCCTTCCTTTTGGAAGGGATATCGGCACCGATTGTCTGAACGCGGCTTTTGTTGTGGCCGGACAGATGGGTAAGAAACAGTATCAGGAAAACGCGATGAATTTTCTGGAGCATCTGCGTAAAAACGATCTGCATACCTGCGGCGCGGTGACGTGTGTCAAAGGAGATCGCGGCAAGGAACCGGCTCAACAAAAGCACCCGGATTATTATCTGCATGTCGTGGATAAAAATAAAGAGGGCATTGTGGTTAAAGGGGCGAAAATCCACATTACCAGCGCGCCGGCCGCCAATGAAATTTTGGTTGTCCCTACCCGTCAGATGCGTGAAAATGAAGCTGATTACGCGGTGAGCTTCGCGATACCGGCTAATACCAAGGGGATCACTTTCATCTGCCGCGGTGGTCGCGGTGCCTGGTCGGACCATGAATTTCACGCCGACCGTCCGGTACGGGAACTGACCGAAGCGATGATTGTTTTCGATAATGTTTTTGTTCCCTGGGATAGGGTTTTTATGTGCGGTGAATGGCAGTACTCGATGCTTATCGCTTATACCTTCGCCACTTTCCATCGCTTTACCGCTATCAGCTATAAAGTTCCCTCGGTGGAAGTGATGGCCGGTTGTGCTGTGGCGATGGCCAAATACAACGGGCTGGATAAAGTGAGCCACATCCGCGACAAACTTGCCGACATTGCCGCTTATGTGGAAACATTGCGCGCTTTGACTAACGCTGCCGCGGCGGATCCGGTGATGTATGGCGAGATCGCCGTGCCGAATCCATTAATCTGCAATATGGCCAAGCTGCACTTTGCCAGCAAGTATCACGAATTCATCAAACTGATTCAGGATATCGGCGGCGGTATTCTGGCAACCGCGCCGGATAAAAAGGATTGGGACAATCCCGATATTCACGATTACCTGGAACACTATCTGGGTGGGTCAGAAAAATACAGCACGCTGGACAGATTAAAAATGATTCACGAGACGATGCGCCATGTTTGTTCACACGAGTCAGCGTTTCATGAAGTCACCACGGTGCACGCGGAAGGTTCCATGGCGGCACAGAAAATGATGATCCTGGCGGAATCACCCCTCCAGCAGTATGAGGCCAAAGCGATGGCCGCGGCGGGAATCACCCCTTGGAGCAAAAGGTTATAGACAAAATAATTGAAAATTTAAATTTTTTGTATTTGACAGACTGGCTTGAGTGAAAAGAAAAAATTTATCATCCCAGTCAGTCTTTTTTATACTTGCGGAGAAAAATCATCTGGCCTTTGGCCTGAATAATATTGAACTAAGCGTCCGTTTTATTTTCCGTCGCGTTTTTTTGTCTTGACTGACAGGTTGTATCTTTAGTATAGTATAACTTGAAACTGGCACATAATATCAGATCTGTTATCTTCCAATTAAGAGGAGCACTGCAATCCTATGGACATGAAGCGGTCGTATTATGAGGATATTGAACTTTTCAAAAGCGGCGTGATTCTTTTCTGGACAATAGTTTTTCTCTTGGTCCTTTTTACCTTTCCTCTATATATGTCAGACTACGCGCTGTATCTGCTGAATCTCATCATGGTATATGTCATTGTCTCGGTAGGCCTGAATATTCTGGTTGGCTCTACCGGGCAGATTTCCTTGGGACACGCGGGATTTTTTGCCATCGGTGCTTATGCCACCGTTCTGCTGATGACCAACTTGCAGATACCTTTTTTTATCGCCATTATCGCCGCCGCTTTCATCGCGGCTTTTTTTGGCTTCATTTTGGGCTTGCCGGCACTGAGGTTGGAAGGACCATATCTCACTATTGCCACGCTGGCGTTTGGCCTGGCTATTATGCATGTCATCGGTCATACGGAATTTTTCGGTGGTCGTCAGGGCTTGATGGCTCCTCCACTGGATCTGGGGATACCACAACTGGGGTGGAGTTTTGTTCTGTCGTCAGAAACAAGCAAATACTATTTGGTTTTGATTATTACAATACTGATGGTGCTGTTTGCGATAAATATTTTAAAGACGAAAGCAGGCCGTGCTTTTGTTGCCATCCGCGACAGTGATATCGCCGCTGAAGTTATCGGTATAAATCTCACTATGTATAAAACGCTTTCTTTTGCCGTGAGCGCTTTTTACGCGGGTATCGGTGGCGGACTATTCGCTTTTGTTCTGGGGTTTTTTGACCCCTTCACCTTTAACCTGATTCTTTCGATTATTTTCATCGTCATGATTGTTGTCGGCGGTTTGGGTTCTGTTATGGGTTCTATTACAGGCGCGGCGCTGATTACCTATCTTATGTATGACCTGTTTAAAAATGTTAATGAAGCGCCGTACGTGGGGCCGTTGTTTGTCGCTTTTTCCGAGCGATGGATGACTATTACCGGTATGGATAATTTTAATTATATAGCCTTGGGTCTGGTGATGATTGGCATTATGCTTTTTGAGCCCTTGGGGATGTTTGGGGCATGGATACGAATAAAGAAGTACTGGAAGACATGGCCCTTCTAATAGAAAAACAGAGGTAGAGAAATATGCCGGTTGGACAATTGTTGATTGACGGTTTGGCGATGGGTGCCTGTTACGGTCTTTTCGGACTGGCGGTTGTTATTATTTACAAAACTTCAGAAGTGCTTAATTTCGCCGCCGGTGAAATGGCCATGGTTTCGACATTCGTTGCCTACCATGTATTGGTAATTTACGGTTACTCGTTCTGGGTCGCTTTTGTCATTGCCCTTATTTTTGCCGCTTTCCTGGGAGTGTTTGTGGAATATTTTTTTCTGCGTCCGGCGAAGAATCCCACACTGCTCGGCCTGATTGTTATCACCATCGGAGCGCAGATGCTTCTGATGGGCCTGGCCAGCTGGAAATGGGGAGCGGAACAGAAACAATTTTCCATTCCGTTCTCTTATAAAGTTACATACGAACCGATTTCGGGATTTATCGTCAGCCAGTGGGCGATAGCTGTTTTTGTTGCTGCCGCCGCTGTTATGGTTTTTCTGTATTTCTTTTTCCAGCATACCAAGATGGGAACAGCTATGCGCGCGACACAGCAGAATAAACACGCGGCCAAAATAATGGGGATAAAGACAGACCGGGTCTTCGCTTTTGCCTGGGCCTTTAGTTCGATTATCGGAGCGGTGGCGGCAATGTTGCTGACAGCCAAGAGCATTCTTGATCCCAACTTTATGATGGAATCCTTTCTCCGTGCTTTCGCTTCTGCCGTGTTGGGTGGCCTGATGAGCATTCCGGGTGTGCTAATCGGCGGGTTTATTATGGGACTGATAGAGAATTTTTTCGGTTTTATTTGGCCGGCATGGAAGCCGATAACAGCTTTCGTTGTAATTGTTTTAGTTCTGTGTGTTCGTCCGAGCGGCCTTTTTGCCAAGCATTACGTTAAAAAAGTGTAATAGATGCTGAAAAAGGAACATTTCATAAGAGCTAAAAAACAACTGTTGGTTTTGGTGGTTTGCCTGGCGTTGGTTTTGCCAGCAGCTTTCTTTGTTTACCGGGCAGCCGGGGAACGCGAGAGGGAAGCGGTGCTCAAAGCGGCGCGTGAATTTCTGGACGCCGAAATTCGCAGGGATTATGCTGCTGTTTACGCGTGTTTCGCCTCTTCTTCGCCGTATGTGCGTTCGCACAGCTATGATGAATACCTTGCCCAGGCGAAATCTTTTACTGATCGCGTATCCGATTACCGTATTGTTGCGGTAAGCTATATCCAGAATAATAAGGATCGTGAAACTTATCCGGCAGTGGAGAAGGTTGCCCAGGTGGAGGTTGATGTGACATTTTTACACGAGAAAACTAATTCGCACTCGGAAATGAATATCGGCTTTATTTTTTTTAAAGAGCAGGGAAAGTGGTATAAAAGTTAGCCGTAAAAAAATATAAAATTTTTAATATTTCAGCGGCAAAAAATTAGAACCAATAACGTAACAGATTGAAGAAAGGGGAAAGGTTATGCGTTTAAACAAAATCACGTTGGTAATGTTCGTCGCTTTTTGTGCCGTGTTTCTGTTCTCTTACCAGGGGCAGGCGCAGAAGAAAGGTTTTGACGACAATGAAATAAGAATAGGCCAGTGGGGGCCGCAGACCGGTCCCGCCGCTCCATGGGGAGCGGTCGCGCGCGGCAGTAAGCTACTTTTCGATATCGTTAACGAAGAAGGCGGAATTCACGGAAGGAAGATCCGCTACTTCATTCGAGACGACCAGTATAATCCTTCCCAGACTATGGCCGGCGTTAGGGACCTTGTTGACCGTCAGGGTGTTATTGCCTTTGTTGGTGGTGTCGGTACCGCTCCCGGCGTTGCTGTACAGAGATATTTGCGGCAAAACAAGATTATCTGGATCGGTGTATGCTCTGGCGCCAAGGCTTTTATTGAACCGCACAATCCCTATCTTTGGAACATGTGGCCCACTTACGATGATGATGCCAGCGTTATGGCGAAATTCTTAGTGGAAAAAAAGAAATTCAAGAAAATTGGTATGCTTTATCAAAATGATGATTACGGGCTTGATTCCATGGCCGGCGCAAAAAGACGCCTGAAGACGTACAATATGGATCTGGTTGCCGCGGTTCCCTGTGAGCCGATTGAAAGAGACCTGACTTCGCAGATAGCGCGGCTTAAAGCTGCCGGAGCGGAGGCGGTTATTGGTTTTGTTGCCCCGACACAGGCGGCGATTGCACTGCGCAATGCTGTATCGGTAGGTTTTCATCCCCAGTGGATTCATTCCTATAATCTCTGCGACTTTTATCTTATGAACCATATTACCGATGGTTTATGGGCGAAAGAAAAAGTTATGACCACCGCGTTTACCGCAGACATTACCGATATGAGCATACCTCTGGTTAAGAAATATCATGATGCAACAAAAAGACTTGCTCCGCAGGAACGCTGGGCAATATTTTACGCCGCGGGGATTGTCGTCGCGGAACCTCTGGTTTACGCTCTTAAGAAAGTCGGCAGAAATTTAAGCACGGAAGCGCTCAAAAATGAGTTGGATAAAGTTACCAATTTTCAGGGAATCGGTCCCAAGCTGACTTGGACGGCAACCAATCACCGTCCCCCCAAAGCTTTGCGTATTTGG
Organism: Syntrophaceae bacterium UBA5764; assembly: GCA_002418825.1. Classification (GTDB taxonomy): domain Bacteria; phylum Desulfobacterota; class Syntrophia; order Syntrophales; family Smithellaceae; genus UBA4810. The sequence goes on from DIEW01000015.1 coordinate 58,083, forward strand.
CAGTGCGGTCCCAAGGGAGAGGTAATTGTGCTTCAGGACTGGACGGAAAACGAGCTGTCCGCGTATTAAAACATTGCTATCAGGGTCGCGGTGCCTGCACAACCCGCGACCCTAAACATGTCCGGTAATATGTTAATGTTGTTAAAGGACGCGCGGTGGTGTGAAAAATCGCTCTAGAAAGAAGGAATAATATTTAATGGGCTATTTCAGTGTTGAAAATTTAAGCATCAGCTTCGGCGGTATAAAGGCGGTGGACAATATCAGTTTTAGCGTGGAAAAAAACGAAATTTTTTCCATCATCGGACCCAACGGGTCGGGCAAAACAACCATCTTTAACTTAATCAGCGGCATCTATAAGCCGGATGACGGCGCGGTGATTATGGAGGGTGAAAATCTTGTGGGTAAAACCCCGGACAGAATCGCCAAAAAGGGAATCGCGCGCACCTTTCAGAATATAGAGTTGTTTGCCAACGCCACGGTTATGGATAATCTTATGCTGGGCAGGCATATTCACATGAACACTGGGATTTTTACCGGCGCTTTTATGTTCGGTAAAAGGTCGCCCGCCGCGCGGGAGGAAGTTGAACACAGGGAAAAAGTGGAAAAGATAATAGACTTTCTGGAGCTTCAGTCCGTGCGCGACCAGTTTGTCGGTAGCCTTGCTTACGGTAAGCGCAAACTGGTGGAAGTTGGACGCGCCCTGGCGCTGGAGCCGAAGGTCATGCTTCTGGACGAGCCTTCCGCCGGCATGAACACGGAAGAAAAAGATGATCTGACCATTTGGATAAAAGATATACGTGAAGATTATCAGATGACCATCTTGCTTATCGAGCATGACATGAATATGATTATGGGCATATCCGACCGTGTTTTCGCCATGCAGCAGGGCAAGAAAATAACGCTGGGGCCGCCGCAGGAAGTGCAGAAGCATCCGGAGGTTATCAAGGCGTATCTCGGAGAGGAGGGTATCAGCTGATGCTCAAAGTCAAAAATATAGAAACCTGGTACGATTTAATCAGAGCACTGCACGGGATTTCCTTCGAGATAAAGCAAGGCGATATTGTCGCGTTACTGGGTTCCAACGGCGCGGGTAAAACGACAACCCTGAAAACAATTATGCGGCTTTTTTACGATGCCAAGGAAGAACAGCCGGAAAAGGGCAGCATAGAATTTATGGGCGAGCGCATTGACAGGAAGGACACCGACGATATTGTAAAGATGGGTATAGGATATGTGCCCGAAGGACGCGAGGTTTTTCCCGAGCTTACTGTTTTGGAAAACATTACGATCGGCGCTTACACGAGAAAAGACACAAAAAACATTCAAAGCGATTTGGAAAACGTTTTTCATCATTTTCCCATACTGAAAGAGAGAGTAAAGCAGCAGGCGGGTTTGATGAGCGGCGGCGAACAACAGATGCTGGCCATCGGCAGGGCGCTGATGAGCCGCCCCAAGTTGCTGATGCTCGATGAGCCTTCGTTGGGTCTTTCGCCCCTGCTGACGCAGGAGATATTCAACATAATTCGTAATATCAACCAGAAGGACGGGGTCACCATTTTTCTGGTGGAGCAAAACGTCAACATGGCGCTTAAGTATTCCAATTTTGCCTATCTGCTGGAAAACGGCAGGATAGTACGCGCGGACAAACCGGAAGTGCTCCGTGAGGATGAAGATATAAAGGAATTTTATCTCGGTATTGCTACTGAGCAATCCGTAAAAGGATATAAACGCTACAGAAGAAAAGTACGGTTTCGCTAGAAAGCCTCTTTTGGTGCCGTTTTTCGAACAAATTGTTTGCAAGTGCATTATGATTTTGAAGGGAGATTAGATAATGGCAATAGACACATTGCCCAAAGCGTTATTGAATATAGCACAGCGACAACCCAACCGCATTGCCATGCGTAGGAAAGATTACGGCATCTGGCAAGACATAACCTGGGCTGAATATCTGGAAAACGTAAAATATGTAACTTTGGGGCTCAACGCTCTTGGCGTTAAATACCGTGATCATGTCGCGATAATCGGGGAGAACAGGCCGGAATGGCTCTATTCCGCTCTAGGCGCGGTTTGCGCCGGCGGTGCCTGGGTGGGCATTTATACGACCAACCCGGTGCCGGAATGTAAATATGTCGTCGAGCACTCTGACTCAGTAGTATATATATGCGAGGATGAGGAGCAATTAGATAAGGCCTTGGCTTTTCGTGATCAGACTCCTTTATTAAAAAAACTTATCTGTTGGGAGATGGAGGGGCTGAAACATTTTAAAGATCCCATGTTCATGAGTTTTGAAGAGCTTTTGGAAATGGGGAAGAAAATCGACCAGGAAAAACCGGATCTTTTTATGCAGTTGGCCATGCAGGCAAAACCGGACGACATTGCCGGCATCATCTATACTTCCGGTACGACCGGTATGCCCAAAGGTGCATTGCTGGCGCATGAAGGTTATTTGTGGGTGGCCGAATCCGCCAAACAAGTGATCGAGACATTTGCGGATGACGAGACCATTTCTTTTCTGCCGCTTAACCATGTCTATGAGCAGATATACGATATAATGTTTCATCTGACTACGGGGCATACGGTGAACTTTACGGAAAACACGGACACCGTTATGGCTGATATGAGGGATGTGTCGCCCACGCTGTTTCATGCCGTGCCGCGGATTTGGGAAAAATACTATTCCGCTATTGTTTTGAAAATGGCTGACGCCACTTGGCTCAAACGTACACTTTACGATATTGCTGTAAAAATCGGGACGAAATATAACAACAAAGTCATTAAAGGAGATAAAGCTCCTTTGTATCTGGCGCTGGCTTATCATCTTTTTTACTTCATTGTTTTCCGTAAATTGAAAAAACGCCTTGGCTTCGACCGGGTACGTGTGGGCGCGTCCGGCGCGGCGCCTATTTCTCACGAGGTTATCAAGTTTTTCCAGAGCATCGGCATTCCCATCCGCGAAGGCTACGGCATGACCGAGACAACCGGCATTACGCATATGTCGAGCATACAGGAATACAAGATCGGAACCGTCGGCAAGGCTTTGCCCGGCACGCAGGTAAAGATTGCCGAAGACGGCGAAATCATCGTCAATCATCCAGGTGTTTTTAAGGGCTATTATAAAGATGAAGCAACCACGAAGGAAGTTTTGGCGGATGGTTGGATACATACCGGCGATGTGGGTGAGATAGACGAAGAAGGATATCTCAAGATAACCGATCGTAAAAAGGATTTGATTATAACTGCGGGCGGGAAAAACATCGCGCCCCAGTATCTGGAAAACCTTCTGAAGTTTTCACCGTATATCAATGATGCCGTGGTTATTGGCGACGGCAGAAAATATCTGACGGCAATCATTGTTATTGATGATGAGAATGTCACCAAATACGCGCAGGATAACAAAGTGCAGTTTACCACTTTTGCCAGCATGACCAAAACGCCTGAAGTAATAGAGCTTATCCAGAGGGAAGTGGATAAAGTCAATCAGCAGGTTGCCCGCGTGGAAAACATACGGAAATTCAGGATTCTTGATAAGAAGCTCTACACCGAAGACGGCGAAGTAACTCCAACCATGAAGGTTAAAAGAAAAGCTATTAATGCGCAATACGGTGACTTAATCGAGGAAATGTACCGTGACTAGGCGCAAACGTGCATAAATTTAAACAATAAAAAAACGCTATGTTGCGGCAAATGATAAAAGCAGTTCATAGCGTTTTATTTTTAGTGAATAACTGACGTTTTATTAGGGTCTTTTGTCCTGAATTTTCCCCAATCTTTTTCCCAGCCAATCTTTCAAGCTGTCACCGATGGAGGCCTCTTTGACAATCAGCTTTGTCTCTGCCGTTTTATCCGAAAGCATAGATGTTACTTTGGCCGTGTAGGTACCGGCTGGAATCGGTGGTTGGGTGAGGACGACGTACTGGTCATATGAACCGTCTTTTTTATACTTGCCGCTGACCGTGCCTCTTAAAATTCCGGTCACTTTCGCCAGTGTGTCCACAGCAGCGGTAAATTTTCCGCTTGACCCGACTTTGCCGTTGGCGACAACCGCTTCTGTTTTGTTTGGACCAAGCAGTGTAACAAAAACAGAGTCATCCGGTTCGAATCCCGATCCTTCAAAAACGATTTTCTGTCCCAAAAGATTTGCCGCACCGAGGCTGATTGATTCCGGATTCACAATTACCTGGGGGCCGCTGAGCGCAGGATCAAGAGTTTTAGGGGCGGACGCACAACCGGTCAAAACAAAAATACCTGCTGCAATAAAAAGCCCCACCATAATCAATGATTTTAAGAACCCTCTTTTTTTCTTACAAAACATTTAACAATCCTCCTTGTTGCTTATTTTTTTAAGATTGGTCGTTTGCGAAAAGTCATCGACTATACCTCATTGTCGGCGGATTTCTTACTTCTTTCCGTTGCTGATACGCCTAACCGGTTGCCTATAAGGATCTTTTAATTAAGAAAGGGTCTTTGGTTTCTCCGACCCTCCTACTTTTAACCGTATTATAAACCCTTGGCCGCTATTATACAACTTTAAAATGAAAAAATATTATGGAAGCTCTGCGGCAATTCCTGATTGTCCATGTTATTTGAATTACTGTGGAAAAATAGTCTAAGAGGATTGATCTTTAATGATTAGTTTTTAAAAGGCCGGTTTCCGGTGTGTCGGAAGGATGATTTTGCCAACAAATATTAAAAATTAGTCGGATGCTTTTGCCTCATCCGGAAATATTTCACGCATCATCTGCAGTGTTTTTTTCTTCTCTTTTTTATATAAGAAATAACAAATAAAGGACGTTAGTAGAGCGCCCATGCTGTTGACGATAAGGTCGGACATGGTATCGCGCAAGCCGCTTCCCTGATATGATGCGCCCATAAGTATTTCGGTTTCCGGCAAGTCCCATGACTGCAGTGTTGTTTCAAAGAATACGTCCAGTACAAATTCAAATATTTCCCAGAAAACGCCTATAGTTATCGCGAACGTAAAGGAGAAGACGGCAACCAGTAACGGACTTATGTTCATGCTGTATTTGCCGTTTATTTTGTAAATGGCAATGAATCCGATAAATCCAATAATAAAGCCGGACAGGGCATGCAAGACATCATCCCACCAAAAAACGGAGTAATATAATTCAAAACGGGCGCTAAAAAATATTCCGGCAAAAATAAAGACGACGATTACTGTTTCCAGGACATTGGGGATGTGTATGTTTTGGTACTTTTCAATATAATCGGGCAAAAAAGTAAGGATCAGGGTTACCAGCGCCAGAAACACCAGTTCGATTCTTTTACTTACTTCAGTTACGATTTCTTCTTTGGTTACCAGGTTATCATTAAATAGGTGCAAGACAATGAAAACAAAATTTACAAGGACGGAAATAATTAACAAAAGCCTGATTGCTTGTATAATGTAGTTGCGCTTTTCCGCTTTGTTTGTTCTGCGTTTGTTTCTCATAAATATTTTTGCATGACATAATGTTGTTGAAGTATAAAAAGGGCGGTTTAGGATGTCAATTAAATATTTTCCGCCAACAGGCGCGGTATTTTGTTATTTTCCCATTGCTAAGGTTTAAAAAACGTGTGATAATATCACACAAATATACAAACAGTTGTTGCAATGTATCACGGCAGAAAAGTGGTGCATGTGTGGCGTGCCGGAAAATATCATTGGTATTTATTTTCTGCTTAGACAAAAAAATATTTGCCTATGGCCCAAAAAATCACCTGTGAAAACTCTGAGGAAAAAATCAAATTACTTGAAGAAGCGTTAAAGCGCGGCAAACAGGCCGAAGAGTCCTTGCGCGTTAGCGAACACCAATTCCGGCAGATTTACGAACACACTCAGGTCGGTATCGCTTATGTTTCGCTCGACTTTGTGATTGAGCGCGCCAATCCTGCCTATTGCCGGATGCTTGGTTATACCGAAGAAGAGTTACGAGGAAAGCATCTGAAGGATATTACCCATCCCGAAGTTATCGAAGAAAATCTGCGCAAACAGGCCCAGCTTGGACGCGGTGAAATTGACCATTATGTGATGGAAAAGAAATTTATTCATAAGCAGGGACACACGCTCTACGGCATACTGGTTTCCAACTTGATTCGGGACGCGAAAGGTAAACCGCTGTACTTTCTGGGTAGTGTGCTGGACATCACTGACCGCAAACGCGCCGAAGACGCACTTCTGGAAAATGAAGAAAAATACCGCTCTCTGTTCGACAATTCCAAGGATGCCATTTTGTTAACCACCCCGGATGGCACGATTCTCGATGCTAATCCGGCGGCCTGTAAAATATTCGGCCGTTCCCTGGAGGAAATTAGGAGAATTGGACGCGATGGTTTGGTGGATACAACAGATCCGCGTCTGCATGCCGCGGTAAAACAGCGGGAACTCAAGGGTGAAGAAACGGCTGAAATCACAATGCTTCGCGCCAACGGAGAAAAATTTTCCGCGGAAATTTCTTCGAAGATTTATCTGGATGCGAAAGGCCGGAGAAAAACCAGCATGATTATACGTGACATGACCGAAAGGCGCAAGATGGAAGAGGAGTACAGGACACTTTTCCGTACCATGCTCGACGGTTTTGCCGTGCATGAAATTATTTGTGACGCGCAGGGACAACCGGTTGATTACCGTTTTTTGGTCGTGAATCCCGCTTTTGAGCGCATGACCGGTTTGAAAGCAGAAAACATCGTGGGCAGAACGGTTCTGGAAGTCTTGCCGGAAACCGAACGACTTTGGATAGAAACATATGGCCGTGTAGCCCTGACCGGCGTGCCGGCTTTTTTCGAAAGCTACGCTCAATCTCTGGATAAATATTTCGAAGTCTCTGCCTTCCGGTCTGCTCCCAACCGATTTGTTACTGTTTTTGCCGATATCACCGGGCGCAAGAAAGCGGAGAAAAAGCTGGAAGAAAGCGAAACGCTGTATAGAAAATTATTTGAAGATCATACGGCGGTAAAACTCATGATTAACCCCGATACGGGAGATATTATCGACGCGAATGAAGCGGCGGGAAATTTCTATGGTTGGTCACGAGACCAACTCAGACAGATGAAAATTCAGGACATCAACACACTTCCGCCGGCTGAAATAAAAAAAGAAATGGAGAAGGCCAGAACCAGAAAAAAAGTATATTTCGAGTTCCGTCACCGCAGGGCCGATGGTTCCATCCGGGATGTAGAAGTATTCAGTTCTAAAATCGTAGCGCAAGGGAAAGATGTTCTGCATTCAATTGTGCATGATATTACCGAGCGCCGGCAGGCGGAAAAGGCTTTGCGCGAGCGGGATATCCTCTTCAAGAAACTTTCTTTCCATGTTCCCGGAATGATTTATCAGTTTATGAGAAAGCCTGACGGTACTTATTGCTTTCCTTTTGTCACGGATGCGATAAAAAATATTTTTGACTGTTCACCTGAGGATGTGCGCGATGATTTCTCACCCATCGCCAAAACTATATTTCCTGATGATTTGAACAAAGTAATTAATTCCATTGAGTGTTCTGCAGAGCAAATGATTAAGTGGGAATGTGAATACAGGGTGCAGCTTCCCGGCCAGCCGGTGAGGTGGATGCTTGGTCAGTCGACGCCGGAGAAATTGGCTGGTGGTAGCATCATCTGGCATGGGTTCAATGCTGACATAACCGACAAAAAATTGGCGGAAGACGCCCTGCGGGCAAGCGAAGAGAAGTACCGTTTTCTGACGGAAGCAATGACCGACATCGTTTGGATGGCCAATATAGATGACTTGCGCACAACCTATGTCAGCCCTTCCATAGAAAACCTGTTGGGATTTACTCCGGAAGAACGCAAGCGGCAAAGCGTCGAGGAACAACTGACACCTGATTCGTTGTCCTGGGCGCTGAATGCTCTGGCCGAAGAGCTTACCCGCGAAAAGCAGGACGACACGGATCCTGCAAGGACAATAGAAAGAGAATTAGAATTTTATCACAAGGACGGTTCCACCCGCTGGATGGATGTGGTCATCAGCGGCATTAGAAACGAGCAGGGTGTTTTGACCGGAATCCACGGCGTGGCCAGAGATGTCACCGAACG
>DIEW01000046.1 GCA_002418825.1 Syntrophaceae bacterium UBA5764
AGCCGTAGCCGCCGTAAACCTGCATCGCTTCGGCCGTCACCAGCCAGGAGGCATCGGAAATGCCGGCTTTGACGATGGGTGTAAGAATTTCGACGATACCCGTTGATGCCTTACGCTCTTCCGAATCAGGCGACATGTGCATGACATCTTCATGGTAGGCAAGGAACAAGCAAAGCATCCTCATGCCTTCGACGGTACTCTTCATGTACATAAGCATTCTTTTCACGTCCGGATGCTCGATAATGGGCACACCCAGAGCATTGTCATTGAGCATCTGCGTAATGTGCTTGCTCTGAATGCGGTTGCGGGCGTAAGTAACAGCATGCATGTAACCGGCGCTGGACTGTCCTAAAGCCTGAACACCTGTATGAATGCGGGCCGCGTTCATAAGCCGGAACATAATCTTCATGCCTTCGCGTTCCTTGCCCAGCAGGTGACCGACGCACTTGCCGTTTTCGCCGAAGCTCAGGGAGGAAGTGGCATTTCCTTTCAATCCCATCTTGTGTTCGACGCCAGTGCAATAAACATCGTTTCTTTCTCCGAGAGAACCGTCTTTGTTGATGAGATATTTCGATACCAGGAAAATGGAAATACCTTTTGTTCCCGGAGGATCTCCTTCGATGCGTGCCAGCACCGGATGAATTATATTGGGGGTTAAATCATGTTCGCCGTTGCTGATGAAAATCTTCTGTCCGGTAATCAGATACGTGCCATCAGGTTGCTTTACGGCTTTGGATTTCAGCGCGCCCACGTCCGAGCCCGCGCCCGGCTCCGTAAGACACATGGTGCCGCCCCACTCACCAGAGAGCAATTTGGGAAGATACATCTGTTTTACTTCTTCGGAAGCGAAAGGCTCGATGATGGCGGCGGCGCCGGTTATGGAACCGCAATACATAGTCAGGGCGGTGTTGCCAGCGTTGAAATATTCCGCGGCAGCCATGGAAATACTCTGGGGCATGCCCATACCTCCCTTTTCCTGCGCGAAAGACAGGATATGGAAGCCAGCATCGATATAAGCATTGAATCCTTTGTGGAACGATTCGGGGACCCTTACTTCATGTGTTTTGGGGTCAAACTGCAATCCGATTTTGTCACCATCGGCGTTGGAGGTATAAAACTGTTCAATGGCGATTTTCTCCGCCAGCTCCAACGTATCCTCATACATGCTGCGGTCGAACTCCTTGAACTGGTCAAACCGGTTCAATTTCTCCAACGCGAGCATCTCGAAAAGGACAAACCTCACATCACGTGAATCAACTAATGGATTTAACGACATAAAAGCCTCCTTCAGTTTTTATTTATTTATTAATAAATGTGTTGGACGGGAATACCTTACACAATTTTTGCGCTAAACCATCTGCTAAACTGACCGGCAGTATAGTTATATAAAATGGCCATGTCAAGATAATTACGCAATAATGTTTTACGGCAAAAATGACTTTTAACTGCTTGTCCGGCCCCGGATAAAATGATAAAGTAATGCCCTAATTTCATAAAAGAATTTAAGGATTTTAGATGAGCGATAACAAACTTTATCTGGTTTTGATGGGGCTTCCCGCCCGGGGCAAATCTACTCTGGCCATTCGCCTGCAGGAAACCTTAAGAAAAAATCGGATTCCGGCCAAAATATTCAATAACGGCAACCTGCGACGCAAACATTTGCCGATAAAGGAGACATTTTCCGCGAATTTTTACCATCCGGGAAATAAAGCCGCCCGTCGTATGAGAAACAATTTTGCGCTGGCCAATATAAAAATGGCCAGGACGTACCTTGCCGGTGCCGGTCAGGTAGCGATACTGGACGCGGCCAACGTCACCCGGATGCGCCGGATGATGATTGAAGAAAATCTCAGCAATCATCCTGTTATTTTTATCGAATGTATTAATGAAAACGAAGAAATTTTGTCCTTGATGGTTGAAGCCAAAACAAAACTGCCGGAATTTTCCCGTCTCGCCCACAAAAAGGCGCAGGCGGAATTTATAAAACGCATTGAAAATTACCGGATGGTTTACGCACCCTTAAAGGAGGAAAGAAATTTTTTCCGCGTTGATTCTTTGCAAAACAAAATTCTGGAAGAAAAGCTTACCGATTCTATTCCGCTGCATCTGCTGATTAAGGATATTCTGGTGACCGACGTGGTAAAAAATCTTTTCCTTATCCGGCACGCGCAAACCAGATTCAATGTTATCGACCGTATCGGCGGCGATTCCACGCTTACCGCCAGAGGCATTATGCAGGCCAAGGCGTTGGGGCGCTTTTTCCAGAACACTGAAATATCCTATATCTTCACTAGCAATAAAAAACGCACCGTGCAGACGGCGCGGTCGATTGCCGAACTACAAAAAGACTGTAAAGTAGTATCACTCAAAGAATTTGATGAAATCGACGCGGGTATCTGCGAGGGCATGACTTACAGAGATATCAAAAAAAACATGCCGGAAGTTTTCAGCGCTCGTAAAGCCAATAAATATCACTACGCCTATCCGCAGGGGGAAAGCTACGCGATGATGAAGACGCGCATCGAGGCGGGACTGAAAAAAGTGTTTTTCCTGAACCGCCACGCCCAAAATATCATGATTGTCGGCCATCAGGCGGTCAACCGAATGATTCTGGCGCATTTTCTTTACCGCCGCGACGATGATGTGCCTTATATCTACATTCCGCAGGATCAGTTCTATCACATAGTCTCGACACAGAATAAAAAGCTTTTTGAGCTGAAACCTTACGCTTAGCTTTAAAATTACTTGACAATTATCTAATAAGTATTACAATGTATACATGACCATCTTCTATGAAGATGAAATATTAAAGCAAATTAAAAAAGGCGAAATTCCCAAAAGTATTTTTGAATTATTTCATCACGCTTTCATCGCTTTGGAAACGACAAATGACATGAATTTATTTGATATTAAGCGATTAAAGTCAAGCCAGGAACGGTCATATTACAGAATTAGAAAAAATAAATATAGAGCAATATTTTATATAGAGAATAAAAATTATTATGTAATTAACATTGCCAAACGCGAGGAGGTTTATAAGCAATGGGAGTAATATCAGTAAGGTTCAACCAGCAGGAAGAGCGTATATTAAAAGATCTTGCTGACTATTATGATGAAGATCGTTCAAAGCTCTTAAAAAAGTCTATGATGGAAATGTACGAAACAATGATTGATCGAAAATTGATCGATAAATATGAAGCAAAAGAAAGAAAGGGTAAAGTCCGTTTCCACGGCGCGGAAGAAATATTAAATAAACTATAGGAAAATTCTATCACATCGTCTCAACGCAGAATAAGAAGCTTTTGAGTTAAAGCCGTACGCTTACTGTTCGATGATAATTTAATGAAGTGGTAATTATTACCGGCTTCTTCCTGAAAGTCGCAAATCGTCAAACATCACTAGGATGCTTTCTTTTAAACAATAATCTTTGATATGAGTGCAATCGAGACTTTCCGGAAAGTAATTCAGAATATTATACCGATCCAGATAATATT
>DIEW01000059.1 GCA_002418825.1 Syntrophaceae bacterium UBA5764
CCGCGGCGCGGGCCCTCTGCCGCCTCTGGGAGTGGCCGGCGCGGCGTGGGGCACGGCGCTGGCAGCCGCAGCGACCTGTGTCATTGGCTATATTTATCTGCTGCGGCATAACCCTTACATCAACATGCATGGCTGGGATTATAGTTTGGATTGGCATATTATCCGCGAGGTTTTTGTCATCGGCGTGCCCGCCTCGCTGCAGATGATTGTGATATCGCTTTCCGGTGTCATCATTATTTCTCTGGTCAACACTTTCGGCACTGATGTCACCGCGGCTTTCGGCATCGGCATGCAGGTGGATATGCTCGCCACCATTCCTTTTATGTCCATCGGCATGGCGGCGACTTCTATTGCCGGCCAGAATTTGGGCGCGCATATGCTGGAACGTGTTTTTGAAACGATGCGCAAATCGCTGTATTTCGCACTGGCCATTGGAATTTTCTGCACGGTTGTTCTATCCGTTTTCCCTCATCAAATTGGCGCGCTTTTTCTGGAGCAATCAGCGACAAACGCCAGAGTCCTGGAATTTGTGGCCGATTATTATTTCTGGATGGCATTTATTTTCCCTTGTTTCGCGTTCATCTTCGTCATCCAGGGTATCCTGCGCAGCGCGGGCGACACGGTGGCGCTGTTGGCTCTTTCGTTTATCGCCATGTTCATCATCCGCATTCCTCTCGCCTATCTGCTGGCCGGGCCTGTCGGCTTTGAACAGAACGGCATCTGGATGGCTATGCTTTCCAGCAGCACGCTGGCGGTGGGACTCAACTGGTTGTACTACAAAGGCGGCAGGTGGAAAAGAAAGCGGATATTTGAGAAAGCAGAAGCATCTTCGCTTGAAAACACGCCATGAATTTAGCGCGTGCCTATCGGAGACAGGAACTTTTATTTCCTGCCTCGCCGTGTTATTTTTGCAAAGTTTATAATTGACTTGCCGTTGTGTTTTCTTTACACTCACTTCCGTGGAAAACAAAATCCTGCTAAGCCGGATGGCTACTCGACCGGTTGAGAAAGTTTCGATGAGTATAGCGGGGCAGACATCATGAGTGACATTCACGCCGGTTTGAGTGACAGGATGACCGACAAGCAGAAGGAGCTGCTGCTCCTCAAGGTTGCCACAGGCATTACGGTCACTTATGCAGTTGCCGCTATTTTCATTGCTCTGGTTTCCGATTCCCAGGCCATGCTGCTTGACGGCCTGTACAGCATGATTGACATCGCCATTTCTTTCATATCGATATATGTGGTAAATAAGATACATCAGCCTCCGAACGAAAAATACCACTTCGGCTATGCCAAATTCGAATCTTTCATGACCGCCGTGGATGGTTTGCTGCTTCTGGCTCTCTGCTGCTTGACAATGATTACCGCTTTGCAAGATCTGATACACCCCGACCCCGTCAAGCACATTGAAGTTATCGTCGGATTTGCTTTCATCAGTATCTTTGTGTGTCTGAGTATGGGCGTTTTCATGCGCCGCGCCGGCCGCAAGTGGCATTCCGAGGTGTTGCTGGCCGACAGCCAGCTTTGGTTGATTGAGGGCAGTGTCTCTGCCGGCATTTGCATCGCTTTTTCCATTGGCATGGTCATGCAGCACGTGCCGGGCTGGGAGCAATATACTGCTTACATCGATCCGCTTGCCTGCATTATGATTGCGTTGGCTTTTATTGCCCAGCCAATCAGAATTATCCGCGAAAGTTTTCATGACCTGGTCGATGCCTGTCCGAGCGATGAAATCCGCAATAGAATTTTCAACAAATGCGAGGAATGCCGGCGGCAATTAAAGCTCGACGCCGTAAAGTGGTTTCGACTGCGTAAGGCAGGGCGGCGCCTTTTTCTCACTGTTTGCTTTACCGCTCCGGACCATCCTCCGTTGAAGGAGTTTACGCTTATGAAACGTGATATTGTCAAGGCGCTTAATGAAGTCGAACCGGAGCTTGATGCCTGTGTGGTCTTCGACAGTGTTGAAAACGAAACGCCCCCGCCCCGCCGGTTACTCGCTGCCAAACGCGGTTTCGAGATGAGCCCTGCTTAAACCGGTGTTTTGATTTGCCCCCGCGAAAAAGGTTAATGGCATTTCACGATACGGGAAATTTTTTCATCGTCGCCATTGAGACACTCACGAATCGGGCGGTTAAAAAATGGTGATTCTTCGTCTTAAGCGGAACAATGAGGGTAACCTGAAGTCTTGCCAATTTCCGCGCAGGCAGGTATTCTAAAGAACCTATGTGCAGAATGTGGAAAAAAAATACGGGAATATTGACTCCCAAAATAAAAGTACGCGCTGTTTTCAGCCTGCTTATCGCCCTCCTGTTTTGTTTCTATAGCGGCTGCTTCATTATCAGAATTCCCTACAAAGTGGTGAAAGGAACGGTCAAGGGCACGTATTATGTGGTCAAAGGCGCTTACGAGTTGACGGCGGGAACCACGAAACTCGTTTACCACGTGGGAAAATTTACCTTCAATGTCGTGAAAGCTCCGATTGAATGGGCGCTTACGAATGACGATATCGAATCCATCGACGAATTGTCTCCCAAGGAGGCGATACGCCAGGGCAGAGTAAAAAACGCTCCCTACAAAGTAAAGGGGAAGATGTATTATCCCCTGTCGGTTGAACAGTCGTATTCCTATCAGGAGACGGGCGTTGCTTCATGGTATGGTTACGAGACACTGACCAAAGAGGGCGGCCGCATGACGGCGAACGGCGAGGCGTTTGACCCGAAGGGATTAACCGCCGCGCACAAATTTCTGCCTTTACCCATACATGTCAAAGTGACCAATCTGGAAAATGGCCGCTGGATTATTGTTCGGGTGAATGATCGCGGGCCTTTTCCCAGCGACCATAATCCCGCCTCTGGTGAAAGAATCATTGATTTGAGCGCGGGCGCGGCCAAAAAACTTGGCTTTTATGAGAAAGGCTTGGCCAAAGTGAAGGTCGAAACTGTCCAGCTGGAAGAAGAGTAATCTGAATCGGTACGCTGTCGAAAAGCTGAAACAAAAATCGTAAATGTTCAGGTCAGGGAAATAAGCCGTCTTTAAGTTGGCGGCAAACATAAATTCTTTGAATATCAGCTACATACGGCATGGGCCATAAGCGTAAAGAATTAATGTTTTATTCAATGATTCGTGCTAGAGTCCGAACAATCAGCCTCGCTATTTCCATCCGCTCAGGCTAATAGAAGAACAAAAGGAACAAGGTGAATAAACTTAGCATAGGAAACCTGCTGGCAAAAGTGCCTATTATTCAGGGTGGAATGGCTGTGGGAATTTCAAAAAGCGGGCTGGCTTCCGCGGTGGCCAATGCCGGCGGCATTGGTGTGATTGCCACAGCGGGAATCGCGCATTTAGCGGATGATTTGTCTTCAAATTTCATTGAAGCGAACAATAGAATTTTTGCCGAGGAAATAAGAAAAGCCAAATCTCTGACCAGGGGAATCATCGGCGCAAATATAATGTCGGCGCTTTCCAATTACGCGGCACTGGCGAAAGTCGCCATTAAAGAGGGCATCGATATTATTTTTTCCGGCGCCGGACTGCCTTTAAGTCTTCCTTCGTTTCTGCCGGAGGGGAATACCTCCACAAAGCTCGTGCCCATCGTCTCCTCGGCGAAAGCATTGATGCTGATAGCGCGTCGCTGGATAAGCAAGTTTAACTATGTTCCTGATGCCGTCGTGATAGAAGGCCCTCTGGCCGGCGGGCATTTGGGATTCAGAAAAGACAATATATTTAACGAAGAATATTCTTTGGAAAAACTTGTTCCAGATGTTTTATCACAGGCTAAAACGCTGGAAGATAAGTATGGCAAGCCTGTTCCCGTGATACCTGCCGGCGGTATTTACACCGGCGCGGATATTCATAAATTTATTAAAATGGGCGCTTCAGGCGTGCAAATGGCCACGCGCTTTGTGGCCACTTACGAATGTGATGCTTCCAGTGAAATAAAAAACGCATACATAAAAGCCAATAAGGAAGATATTATCATTATCGAAAGCCCCGTGGGAATGCCCGGAAGAGCGATTCATAATCATTTTCTGGACGATGTGGCCAGCGGGCATAAAAAACCTTTCAAATGTCCTTACCACTGTATTACGACCTGCGATTTTAAAAAAGCGCCTTATTGCATCGCCAACGCTTTATGCAACGCCACCGAAGGTAATATTTCCGAAGGTTTCGCCTTTGCCGGTCAAAATGTCTGGCGGGTTGATAAAATTGTTCATGTAAGCGAGCTCATACAATCATTGAATGATGAGTATGATGAAGCGGAAAAGAATGATTTAAACAACAGCCGATAAAAATCTTTTCAAAATTCTTTTTCGTATCAGTTTGCGGGTTTCATTACGCAAATTCGCGCCGCTAAAAGCCGGATGGTGAGGCAAGAGGCGTGTCGTACGGCAAATATAAATATTTAAAAAACAAATAATTTATGTTCCTCTTTTGTTGGCATTTATATGTTTTTGACATTATGCTATATTACTCAATTAACAGAACAAAAAAGATAATTAAATAAGTCAAACAAATATAATAACAGCATAACCAGCCCTTTTTCGCATAATTACAGGGTGCAAAGAATATTAAACAAAAAAAGGAGAATTTTGTCATGAAAAAAACATTAATCATTCTTTTGTTTATCCTGGCCGCCATGTTTTTTGTTGACGCCAAATTTGCGCCGCTTTTTCTGCCCTTTGTTTTTGCTCATTGTGATACTCTTGACGGGCCAGTTGTTAGAACGGCAAGAATCGCCCTGGAAAAAGGCGATGTCACGCCATTGCTTAAATGGGTGCGGGCAAGCGATGAAAAAGAAATCACCGATGCTTTCAATAAAACCATTGCCGTCCGCGCCAAAGGTTCTGAAGCCAAAGAATTGGCGGACATGTATTTTTTTGAAACGCTGGTTCGTATTCACCGGGCGGGTGAAGGAGCTCCCTATACGGGTTTGAAGCCGGGTGAAACGGTTGACGCCGCTGTTGCCCTGGCGGATAAGGCGCTGGAAACCGGGGAGGTGGATAAATTGATAGATGTTTTAACAAAGGCAATGGCCAATGGAATACGTGAGCGTTTTCAGCATGCCCTGCAGACAAAAAAACATGCCGACGAATCAGTTGTGGCTGGCCGTGAATTTGTTGAAAAATATATTACCTTCACACATTACGTGGAAGGATTGCACGGTATTATAAAAGGACACGGCGGGCATCACGACGCGGAAGCCATGGGCGGCGGCGGGTACGGACATTAAAAACTATTTTATTCCGGGGGCGTGTTTGACGGACACGCCCCTTTTTTCTAGATTAATTGTTTTGTTCCACGATGGCGATTTCTTCGGGGGTTAAATCGTATAGCTCGTAAACCAGTTTGTCGATTTGTTTGTCGGTGGTGTCAATCTGACGCTTGATAATTTATCCGCCCTCTAACGTGGTGGGTAAAATACTCCTAGAACCATAAATATGTCACGAAAACGCTGCATATTGCCTACAAAAAAATACACATCTCTTTTTTTATCATCGGTAATTTCTTCCCACTTTTGCTTGATTTTATTTAAACAAACCTTTTCATCTTTATATTGCGCGCGCCAACTACGATATGCTTGGCCTATTTCCCAATCAATTATCGAGAGCTTATGACCGGGACAATTATCATCTTCCGCGCAATAAAATGTGTAATAAAAATTATAAGGGATTTCTTCAATCGCATCTTTGTATTTGTTAAAGAAGCTTAGTTGGGCATAACATGCGTTACGAGCTTGCGCATTAGATGGAGATTGTTTTTTCCAGTCAAAAGATATTTTTGCTGGCTTGATAACTCCTAAAGACAAATCATGTTCTTTGGCATCTTTGTAAATTTCACACATTGATTTTATTTGTGAACGTAAAACGATTTCTTTCCTTTTTTGCCAGTTGTGTTTTGTATTAAGACGATCAATAATTTTTATAGAATCAGGATATACCTTAAGGCTTTCAGATCTGGCGTCATCTTTTGCTTTCCAGCAGTCTACTTCAATTATGCTGTATTTCTTAAATTTCTTTTCGTTATCAAGGTCACGGTAAGGAATTGGATATAGTCGAACCAAATTATTGTTGCTAAGGTCAACACCCGCGCAACACACGGTCTCGCTATATTTTTTGCTTGGATTTGGATATGCTTTGACAGTTATGAGTATTTGTTTTTTCACAACTCTGACATCTAAATATGTTTTATTTTTAGGCCGTTTCCGTCATACTCCTTGATCTTATTTACAACTATTGAACGATGGCATTTATTGGGAAGTCGCTCGTAGCACATCAAGCAATTCGTGCCGCTGGCAATGTAATTGTGCACTTCTATTATTGTTTCCATATTGATAGATAAATACTTTGAGAACGCATTAAAAAAGTAATCGTAGTCTCCGTCTGTTTTTAGTTTATTTCGTATACTGGACGGACTGCCCAGAGATTTGAAATGTAAATATTCAATTTTCTCCGCTTCGAGCCTTTCTTTCAAAGCTGATTTTGAAAATCCCTTTTTTCTTGATAAGGGAATTTCCCTCACGTCAATTAATCTGGTAATATGAAAATGCTTGAGTTGAGAAATAAATTCTTCAACTCCGCGACCTTCGTAACCAATTGTAAATATTTCGTAATTTCGCATAAATATCGTTACTAAACATTTAATTTAAAATTTTACGACATAATAGCATAGCTAAATATTACCCTCAACAATTTTTATTTCTTCTTCTGTTAAATCGTATAGCTCGCAAACCAGTTTGTCGATTTGGCGTTGGCTAATACATCATTCGCTCAATAATTTCATCCTTTGTTAAATTATCGTAAATGCTTTGAGGTTCTTTACGCCACACGCTCCATTTTTCTTTACCATTAGAATAGAGATAAATCTTTTGACAAGTCATACACGCTTTTCTTACTCTATCATCTGATAATTTACTTCCTTTAGCTATTTCAATAGTATCAACATGGCTTTTATCAGGTGTGTCAGAAGTATTTGATTTAAGCCACCGGTAAACTTTATAGCGATCCATAAAATCTCGTCCTTTCGCAATAAGCCACCACAAAAAAGCAATAACTATAGATGAAATAACACTAATGATAATTGCATTTCTCATTTAATTCCTTCTTTCCACAATAGCGATTTCTTCGGGGGTTAAACCGTATAGCTCGTAAACCATTTTGTCGATTTGGTTGTCAGTAGTTTCAATCTGACGCTGAAGCAATGTTTTTTCATGGTCGGTTTTGGCTTCCGCTAATTGCTTATTCAAATTTAGCATTTGTTCAACGAGTTGCACCATTTGATCATGCATTTTCTTTTCCACAGGTTTGTTGAAATCGATAGTACGAACGGGAAATGGTGATAAATAATCAGTTGTAAATGTATAGTACCCTCCACGTAAGACATAACCTGTGTTTTTCATGAAATACCACATTATTTTTGAATTGAATAAAGCTAACCAGTAATATTTACTCTCTTCCCTGTCTTCCTTAGGCAATAAACTATAAATTTTAGTATTATGATACAGACCCGCAGTGACCTTTCCCCTGTAAACTAGA
>DIEW01000014.1 GCA_002418825.1 Syntrophaceae bacterium UBA5764
CCGCCGCCTTTGGGCACATCGGCAAAATCGGCGATACCGCGTTGGGGCATCTGCAGAAGCATTCCTTTCATATACTGCACATTCATGAATCCACCGTCTTTGGAGTCGATAAATTCCTGTAGTGAATCCCAAATCATCTTTCTTTTAAATTCAATCTCCTCTTCCGTATCACCGTTAAAATAAATAGTGACGTGAAAATTACCCACAAACATCAACGGTTTGGGCTGGAACCAGACATTCACGTCTTCCAGAATTTCCAAGTGGGTGAGCTTGTAAAGAATTTCTGGCACAAGCTCGACTTTATCGGTGACAAACATTTCCACCTCACGAATTTTCTTGTTGGGGTAAAGCCGTAATCCCATTTTGGTGATAACGCCCGTGGCACCAAGCCACCCCAGAAACAATCCAGAAAGATCGGGAAGCGTGGGGCCTTTGGAAAACCAGTAAGGGCCTAAAGATGGCGAGCCGATCAAGCAAATCTCACCCGTCGGTAAAACAATTTCCATGCCCGTGACCATATCAGAATTAAAACCATACTGATTGGTTAAGCGCCCTTGGCCATGCAAAGCAACATTGGCGGCAATCGTCGTAGTAGGCGGCGCGTCGGGAATGCTGTGACGCAGGTGCGGATAGTGCTCCTGCAGATAAGCTTTGAGTACGCCCTGCGATGTCCCTCCCTCCACCACGGCGTAGCGGGCCTTCTCGTTTACTTCCAAAATTTTGTTCATCCGTTTCATATCCAGAACAATTCCACCTTTGAGCGGTATTACCAGGCCCGTCAGCGCCATACCGTTGCCCATCGGCACAATGGGTATTTTTTCACGGTTGGCCAGCTGAACAATTTTTTGCACTTGTTCTGTTGTTTTCGGCGCCACCACGTAATCCGGATTATGAGGACTCAACACGCCAGGATCACGTGCATAAAACCAGAGCTCTTCAGGCGCATTGGATACACCTTTGTCTCCGACAATATCAATGAGGGATTTCAGAATATCGTTCATTAAGCAACCTTCCTTTCCTTCTCTCCTATCGCCATTTTACACAAATCAATGATATGCACGGGCTTCAATCCTCTTTTGGAAACTTTTTCTGAAAGCGACGACTGGCAGGCCGGGCAGTTGAAAACACAGTATTCTGCTCCCACAGCCAGCATGTCGTCGATATTTCTCTTCTGTAAATCGTCCGCCAGTTTGTAACCGGAAATCGACCGGACTATTTCCGCGCAACAAAGGCAGTTTTCATCCTGATAAACTCTCCTAGGTAGTTTCACGCCAATTAAATTCAGTATTTTTTTGACCAGTGGCAATTTGTCCGGAATCAAACGGTTGGAACAAGGGCGCTGATAAGCTGCGGTGATGTTAAGTGGCTTTATTTTCCCCCTAAGCTCTTTCATTCTCTGCAAAAGAAAATCCATGTAATATACTGGCTTGAAGGGAACCTCGATGCCGTAAGCGGAAGCAATCGAAGTAAAAGTGCCGTAGCATTCATCATGCAGACAGATAACTTCCTTGACACCCAGCCGCCGGAAATTGTCGATAACTAAGGGAAGACGTTCCTTTACCACCGACATGCGGGCAAAATGCGTGTGCACGGCCGGGCACATGAACTCTGTGCCAAAGGCGCCCGCAGCGGCAACGTCTTTAAAAATCTCGCCTGTGCCCAAATCACCCAATTCAGCAATGTAACAACAGGAAAGCGCTTTATCCTTGACATCCCCCACCAGGAATTTCCCCTGCATCTCGGTCATATTAATCCACTGATTGGTAATGGGGCGCGCCGCGGTGAACATGCCTTTTTCTTCACGTCGTTCACAGATAAGATAATAAGGATGATTGCCCCTTTTACAATATTCCTCGCAGGCGTAACAGGTAGTGCACTCATGAAGAACACGGGAATCTTTACCGCGCACAACCTTCATTATCTCCGCGTGCGCCTCCTTGTGCCCGCTGAAAGTCATGTACTGACACTTCAATAAACAATCACTGGAAGGACATGTCGCGCAAACCTTTTCGTTAAATTTCAATTTATACATTAAGTTCTCCTCCATCATGTTCTTAAATTGAATAATCTCCGCCTTTCTGACCGGTGTTCCGGAATGCATTTGGAAGAGATTACGCTTTTTTCAACGACCAAAAAGGACCGGCTTTACCGATTTCCTGCATCGTGGTTATCCATTCCACAGCGTATTCGCGCATACGGGTAAAATAATCCGGCGCCAAACGCCGCCAAAACATCTGCCCCGAAAAAAGTTTAAGCAAGTCAGGAAGAGAGAATATTCCCTCCTCCATGCCTAGTTTGAATTGTGTCCAATTACGAAGATGTTCTTCCGACCGGAAGAATGTCATCGTTGATCAGGAATAACTTATGTTTTCCATCCAACGCGAAAATGGAACAGCCACGTAACCGATTATTTCTTTGGGCTCAGCTTTTAAAATCACTCCATCGCGAACCTCCAAATGCATCGGCTCACCGCAATCCAAACACGGTGTATCAATATTCACGGTTTTGCCCGGGAAAAGCCAGCAGACCGCCAGCGACTCAAATGCTCATTGACCAAACCATTTCTGCTGGCCGTCGATGGTGATTCTGAATTGTGTGGGCTGATTGTTAAATGGAGCAAAAGAAGCGATAAAATCCGTGCCGGGCGCAAGCCAGCCGGGAACTCTTCTGGAAAAAAGTTCGCGCAGAACCTGACGCCCCTCCTCCATGGAAACACCCAACTCTTTGGCTATTTCCGTGTAATGGGGGGCCTGGCCGGTTTCCACCATGCGCTTGGTTATAAAGTAATAGGTCTTATCCAATACGGTGGGAGAACTCATGGCATTTACCTCCTAGCGAAAAATATTAAAAAGATAATAAGGAAACGTCGTATGTGTGTCAAGTCAATAAACTTTCACGCGAGAAACAAAACGTGATTCTACTGATATCTAAACGAAAAATGTTTAATTTCAGTGAGATGGAAAAATGAACCGATAAAAATTATCGGATAAACAGAACAGAAGTTTATTTTATATTTGTATTTCATAAATTACAAGTTTGCTGTATGAGTTACAAAAAGCAGCTGGTGCGTAACACGAGTCGACCCATAAAATGCTCTGGCGAAAACAACAAAAGGCATTTAGACTTATCTGCGCGGCGGAGCGCTACCGATGTCGACAATTTTTCACCCCCAGAGATAAACCCCCACTTTTGTGAGCGGACTTAAAAAAGGCGCTGCGGTAAAATAACGCTGCGATATCAAAACACAAAAATCGCCGATAAAAATCTCTTCTAAAATTTTAAACCTGCTGCAACGGCAATTACGATAAAGGATGATTTTGAGTAAGCCGTGACAGCATAACGACGCCTTCGAATGCGAGTAGGCGCTTAGAGCGAATAACTTCAACTTTTTGAAGTGGATTTTTTCGCAAAAATGATAAAACAGAAACAACAAATACTCGAATTTTAACGCGAGGAGCGTGTTTTTGCGCTACGCGTATTAATTGCTAAAAGGAGTAATCATCATTAAAATATTTTCACCATACAACATTCTCACCTAGCCACTCTCGGGAATCGATATTGTTCTCCTAGCTGATGTATTAACAAATTAACATTTCTTACAATAAGCTATAATTACCCAATCCTTCGGTTATTACTTTATTGGCTTAATCATTAGCCAGTAAAAATGACAAAATTTTTAACAAACAGTCAGATTTGAAATACAAGAGTCGTACCACCAACTCCCTATCAAACTCTAAGGGGGGAAGCACAGTACCTTAAAGATACAGTTCTTTACGAAGATTCTCAGGTCTTAAATCGACTCCGAAAAGAATCTTTCCGTTAATCCCAAGCGCAGGAGCGGAACGAACACCTTTTTCCTCCAACAGTTCAGCCGCTTCACTATCCATCATAATATCTTTCACCTTGAATTCAAGCCCTTCCTCTCTAAGAAATTTCTTAAGATTTTCACAAGGAACACATAATGGGGTTGAATAAACAATGATTTCCTTTTCCATCGACTATACTTTTCCTTCCTTTTTCAGTTTACGATATTCTTCTTTCGCGCGTTGCCAGTTTTCTGTCGCCTTTTCATCAAGGAAAGGTTGAGCTTCGCTCATGAATAGCTCTTTCCATTTGTCACCATGAGGCCAGATGAATGGCGTTTGTACTGTTGTACGTGGCGCTCTGGCCGATTCAAGCAAATCCAGCGCCATGGAAAATATTTTTCTCTGCTGTTCAGCATTGAAAGGCTCTCCGCAAGGATTCCCCAAAGGAAAATCAGTAAAAAGTAAACGCGGCACTCCACAATATTCGACAATGTCTTTCGCGCAAGCCATCACTACCGTCGCAATTCCATTTGCTTCCAGGTGTCTTGCTACCAGACTCACGGTCTGGTGACATACCGGTCAGACCGGCGTTAAAACCGCCACGTCCACATTGTTCTCGCGGCAGCGTTTTAGCACCTCGGGTGCGTCGATCTCAAGCGTCCTTTTCTGACTGTAGGCCGTGTAAACCCCGTAAAGATAAGGCGCCACACTTCCCAAACGTCCTCGGACAACAAATTCATGCAATCTTGTTACAGGGAAATAAGCGTTTACGTCGTCCAGGTTAGTGGCATGACGATCATAATGCTCCTGCTTGGAGAATAAATCAGTTGCTTTAACATCAGACGGGATTTCATAAACATTACCTATAAGCTTGTGTCCATTTTCATCGGATTTATTTTGCTCGGACTTCAACGCCACATCGCTGGTAGAGGCGATAGTGATGCAGCATTCTGATAAAGGTTTTTTTAAGGGCGTGAAGGGCACTTCATCAAAGTGCGCCCATCTGTATGGGGTCTCATAGCCTTGCGCAAGATAATACTCACGGGTCTTGTCGATATACCTTACATACGAACTCATGTTTATCCTCCCTTCCTATTCATCATGATATAAATTTATCTTAATATGTGCTTTTCAAACATGATTATAGGAAAAGAAAATTCTTATGTCAATGTAATTGGGAAGTTCTAAGGCAACAATTCTATTTGCTGAGAAAACCCGCCGTAAAAAAATTGTCAACAACCATATCTGGACATCTTTCAAAAACAGATCACAGTCGGTTGGTTTCCTTCCGGAAAACAATTAAAAATGATAAACAGTTTTTAGCTGGAAGAAATGCCCTTTGGGAGAATTTTCTGCGTACACGTCGTAAAAATAAGTGAATGTTACGCTGAGCCAAGAAAAGCGATAATAAAAATCAGCGCCCACGGAAAGTTTTTCTCTGGCACTGTTGCTAATTGAAGTATCATTTTGTTTCTTATTCTTACTAATCATCCAGCTCATAGAAGGCCCTAATTTAAATTTGTCCGTTACATTGTAGCCCACAAGCCCCTGCAGATATAACTCATCACCTGGCAAGACATCTGTAACGTTGTTTTTCAGCCGGAAATAATATTTCATTACAGCATCAACGCTGAAATGTCCCTGTGTTTTGTGCAGAAATACCATTGGCATAATGTCATACTGATTTGAACCGATATTGGCGGCTTTTGAGGCACTATATTCTCCTGTGGGAAATTTTACGAAAAGCATCGGCAGAATATCAACCTGCTTAACCGGCAGAAAATAACCGACACCGAGACTCATATCGCCCAAACTAAAAGAATCCTGATTCGAATAATTAATTTCAGTGTAACCAAAAGGAACGACAACGGTCGCGACAAAGTCAGGCGAATAATAACAAAAACGCAGGATCTCTTGTGCGCTGAAAAGGCCCAAGTCTTTGCTGGTTGCCTTACCATTCTTGTTAGTAGTCTCATCAGCATAATAGGCAGAAGCATAGGTAAGAAAATATAATCCCTGTTTTGCGCGGGAGCCGTCATAAAAGTTTACCGCAAAAGCAACCTTCGAAATTATAGTAATCAAACACAACACAAGAAATTTCAAGCGAAAGAAATACCGTAATCGTGATACCATTTTGTCAACCTCTCGTGCGCATACTTTTGTCCCGGATATACAGCAATTTTGAACAGAAACAAAGAAAAACCAAAATTTGAGGTGAATTATAATCTGCGCGACGATATTTTTGTAACAAAGTAACTATTCTATAAATAATAAAGTTTTATTTTATCATATACACGGTATTTTTTATAAAAATCATTTAAACAGCATTTTCAAAAATATGCGTTATTTCAAATACTGCTCATTATGAACTATCGACTTTTTATTGACGCTTTAATCAATAAATATTTGAATACAATTTATCGAAACATTTTTAATTTCCGAATAATTTTTTATGAATAAGTTCCCGTTTTTATTATTCTGACATTGATGCCTTTCTCGGGAAAAATTCAACAGGCAGATGGCCAGCCATGTAAAATACGCCCGTTTAATAACATTAAAAACAATTAATATTAATAAAAGAATCAATGACTTTTGCCAACATTTAACCGCTAAGCGAAAAAATTTCGGCAATACTAATCGGAGGCAACGTAAAATTTCAATGAAAACAATCTCCATGGTTTTATTTTCCGTCAAAAGGTATAATACAACTCAATTTTTATCAGGAGGTACATATGTGTTTAACAAAACTTTTTTTATTTATGTTCGCTTTTTCATTTCTGCCGGCGTTCGTATTAGCGGACGGAAAACAAACACCTGCCAGCGACAAATCCCCGGATTTCACTCTGGCTGATCAAAATGGAAATTCTGTAACGTTAAGCGTACTCTTAAAAGAGTACCGCGGCGTGGTGCTGGCGTTTTATCCCAAAGACGATACAGGCCTCTGAATTAAACAATTTGTTGAGTTTCAACAAAACATCAAAAAATACGAAGAGCGCAAAATCAAAATTCTGGGATTAAGCAGAGATTCCGCCGAACCGCACCGCAACTTTATCGTCAAGCACAAATTAAATGATATGACTCTGCTAGTGGACAAAAACGGAGGAATCGCCAAACTCTACGACGCCGACCACTGGCTACTGCCGCTTTCGCGTCGTGTTTACATTATTATCGACAAGGACATGAATATAATTTACCGTAAGGATATGGGTTTTTTTCTGGGTTTTGGCCTGTTGGAAAACCAGACACAAACATTGCTTAATGAAATCGATCTCCATATAAAATAATCAAAGTGAAGGCGCGTATTTAAGCGCAGCTATAAATATCGTTAATAATCAAGATATTGCCTGCAAATAATTTTTCTTGACAACGTTTATATGTAAATTTATAAGACATCCTAAATAGGAATGATTCCGAATTAAGATGATTAACAAAGAAGACCTGATAAGTCAATTAAGGGAAAAAGGCCTGAAGGTAACGTCGCAGAGATTAGCGGTAATCGACGCACTGGTTAAAAACCGCAAGCTGCATCCCGGCGCTTCACTCATTTACAAGGAAGCTCGTAAAAAAACCAAAAGCGTCAGCTTATCTACAGTGTACGCAACGCTTAAAGAATTTTCCGAAAACGGCCTGANNGACCGGATGGAAAACCGTTACGACGCCAATCTTTCCGAACATATCAATCTCATCTGTAAAAGGTGCGGAGCAATTATCGACTATGACCTCCCCACCACAGTCGAACCGAGAGACATCGTCAAAAAATCCGGATTCGTCGTCACGGAGGCCCGTATGGAATATTATGGGTATTGCCGTGACTGCCTGAAACGAACGGCATAAAAACCATCAGGAAAAAGCCGGAAAACGACCAGGTAATAATGCTTGCGTTTTTGATTTTCTTTTTCGGAATGATTCCAGGTTGGAAGCTTATAGAGAGTGAGTTATCCATTAACTAAATAAATTTAAAAAAGGAGGACAGAATGAAAAAAGAGAAAAAGTTGACCACGGCATTCGGCGCGCCTGTTGCTGATAATCAAAACGTTTTAACTGCCGGTCCCCGCGGCCCGCAGCTTCTACAGGACGTCTGGTTTCTGGAAAAGCTCGCCCATTTTGACCGCGAAGTAATTCCTGAGCGGCGCATGCACGCGAAAGGTTCCGGCGCCTATGGCACCTTCACCGTAACGAAAGACATAACCAAATACACTAAAGCAAAAATCTTCTCCGAAGTTGGCAAAAAAACGGATTTGTTCGCCCGCTTTTCCACCGTTGCTGGTGAACGCGGCGCGGCAGACGCGGAGCGCGATATCCGCGGCTTCGCCCTTAAGTTTTACACCGAGCAAGGTAACTGGGACCTGGTCGGCAACAACACCCCGGTATTTTTCCTGCGTGATCCGCTGAAATTCCCTGATCTGAATCACGCGGTAAAGCGCGACCCGCGCACCAATCTGCGCAGCGCCTTAAATAACTGGGATTTCTGGACATCGCTTCCCGAAGCATTGCACCAGGTAACAATCGTGATGAGCGACCGGGGCATTCCAGACGGCTACCGACATATGCACGGCTTCGGCAGTCACACCTTCAGCCTGATCAGTTCCGACAATAAACGCTACTGGGTAAAATTCCATTTCAAGACTCATCAAGGCATTAAGAACCTGACCGACGAAGAAGCGGCAGTCGTCATCGGCAAATGCCGCGAAAGCAACCAGCGCGATTTATACTTTAACATTGAAAAAGGCGAATTCCCCCGCTGGACAATGTATGTGCAGGTTATGCCGGAAAAAGAAGCATCCAAGGTCCCATATCATCCTTTTGACCTGACCAAGGTGTGGCCGCACGGTGATTACCCTCTGCAGGAAGTGGGCATACTCGAACTGAACAAAAATCCCGAAAACTACTTTGCTGAAGTAGAGCAAGCCGCTTTTAATCCCGCAAGCATTGTTCCCGGTATCGGATTTTCACCAGACAAAATGCTCCAGGGGAGACTTTTTTCCTACGGCGACGCGCACCGTTACCGCCTGGGAGTCAATCATCACCTTATTCCCGTCAATGCGCCACGCTGTCCTGTTAACAGCTATCACCGCGACGGAATGATGCGTGTAGACGGCAACGCCAGCAGCACCATCGGCTATGAGCCCAACAGTTTCGGCGTCTGGCAGGAACAACCGGAATTCAGAGAACCGTCTCTTTCTCTGGAAGGCGCGGCCGATCACTGGAACCATCGAGAAGACAATGATTACTACTCACAACCGGGAAAGCTCTTTCGGCTGATGAGCGCCGAACAACAGAAGGCGCTGTTTGAAAACACCGCGCGATCCATTGACGAGGCAAATAAGCAGGTAAAACTCCGTCACATTAGCAATTGTTACAAAGCCGATCCCGCTTACGGCGAGGGGGTAGCCAAATCTATCGGCATAGACCTTTCTGAAGTTACGAAAAAATAATTTTTGCACACCTTCAGCGAGGGTAAATTTATTCAGCCGATGACATCAAACAAAAAAAAGCCCGATGGAATTTTCCCATCGGGCTTTTTTGGACACAAAATTATTTTATTGTTATTCTACTGGCGCACCGGCGTCCGCCGCCCATTCCATGAATGAACCATCGTAAACCTTGACATCCCTATAGCCAAGCATTTCGGTAAGAATAAAAGCCCAACCAGTACAAGTTTTTCCGGTATCGCAATAAACAATTATTTCTTTGCCCGGATCATTGCCCACAGCTTTTTCAGCCAATGCGGCAAGCTCTTCCCTGGCTTTGTATAAACCATCCGGTGTAAACAGTTGGCCCACTGGCAGGTTAACCGCGCCTTTGATTCTGCCGGTTTTAGGCACAAATTCCAATTTTTCTTTTCCTTCAAAAAAGGTGGAACCCCTGGTATCCACAATCTGTGCCTTACCGAGCTTGCCCAACACATATGCTTTATCGACAAAAAGGCCTTTATTTACGGAAGCCTTAAAAGATTTCGGTTTTGCCTTTACCGCCTCCTGAGATAACGGCTTTCCTTCTTTTGCCCACTGCGTATGTCCGCCGCCGAGAATGGCCACGTCGGGAATGCCCATATACTTGAGCGTCCAGGCAACACGTGTCATGTCAAACTGATCCGGAATCTTTTCCGTTTTTCCCACAAGCACAACTAGGTTATCTTTGTCGATGCCCGCGTCACTGATAACATCCGTCAGATCATCAACCGCCGGCAGTTCGTTGAGCAAATCTCCGGCCTTTATCGCCCAGGAACCATAAAAAACATTGACCGCGCCGGGAATATGGCTCACTTTATATTCCTCCACCTTGCGCAAATCAACGATGACGAGCTTCTGATTTTTCAGATTTTTTTGCAGCCAGTCTGTCGATACGACAGGATCAATCCCTCTGGCTAAAGCCGTCAGCGGCAACAACAACGCAACAACCATCAATACCGCTTTTAACATTCTTGCTTTTTTCATACACTTTCTCCTCAAGTTACTTGGTAATTGGTTTAATGTTATAAATTAAATCTTCATTCGCTTTCGAGCCGTCTTTTATAAGAGTTTCAGGCTTCAAAAAGCCCTCCTTAGCCACATGGCAGGAATCACAGGAACGTGTGCGTTCTGTCCGCTTTTTGATGTTATGAACCGGAGAATTCCAATAATTAGGCACGGTGTCAAAGTTATCCATTTTAATTCCCGCCTCGTTAAATGTACTTCTTATAGTAGGAACGACTCTAAGAGTTGTCAAGGTCTTACGGTCACGCGGATTCAAACCCAGAATGAAATCCGGCTTGGCTTGAGAGCCGGTTACCAAATGACAGCTGTAACATTGACGATATTGGCCGGCGGAATGACACGCCTGACAACTCACTGTATCCTTGTGTATTTCATGGGAAAGCTGGAAAGTTTTATTCGTATGGCAGGACTGACACCGGGGTCGTTCTGTAACCTCCTGTTTTGACTTATACATTGTTCCGTCACCATGCATTTCCTGTTTGCTGTGGCAATCCATACACATCATGCCCTTTTGATAATGAACATCGGGAGTTCCACCGTACTCACCCGTAAATTCCGGATAAACACGACCTCCGTGACAGGATGCGCATGTTTTTCCTTCGTTTTTCTTTACAAATTTATGGCCTTGTAGCAAGCCGGTAGTGATTCCGGAGACAGGTGGAGATTTGACATGACAATCACCGCAGGAAGCGTGACACGTGCGACAGGATTTCTCGAAAACCTTTTGGTCAAAAATTTTAAGCTCTTCGGCGGAAAAACGGGGCTTGACACCTTCACGCTGCCCCATACTGGTGTAGTGCAGGGATTTGCTGTAGTTGCGTTCGACTTTTTTATGACACAAACCGCAAAGCTTAAGGTTATCAGATGGTCTGGCGATGCGCCCTGCATGGGCTGCTTCTTTAGCGTCTTTTTTATCATCGCCTCTGTGACAGACAACACATTCCATCGCCAGATGAAAATCCTGCCCCAGAAACACCGGATTCACCAGATAACCTTTGTAATAATCTTCCGCCCGGACCGGGGGAGGAGCCCCCGCTCACCCTTCCCCTTCGCCGCCTATTTCTGGAGGCACAACCAAACTTTTCATTTTTTCAGCGTTGGTGTGGCATTTGTAGCAGCTTCCCCTGCCTGTTTTGGCAAGCGGGGCTATCTGAGCAATTTCTTTCCAGCTCTTATGGCAGCCGTTGCAGGTATACCAGGAAAAAGCTTCTTTCCCGTCATGGCAGCCGAAACAATATTTTTGTGGTTTGTGGTCCGTAACCGTGATAACATTAGCGCCTTTCTTGATTTGAAAAAGCTTCAAATGACATTCTTTGCAGTCTAGCGGCGGCGAATGCTTTTTGTGATCGAAACTTACCCGCATTTCGTCTTTCCCAAACAAAACGGATGTATTGTATTCAGGGATTTTATAAGGTTTAGGTTTACCTTTTACGTGCCCCACTTCCTGCGCGCTTATTCGGACATGACAGCGTGCGCATTGGGTGTCAGCAGCAAAAGCCTCTCTGCCGTTGTGACAAGCCCCGCAATATTTGCCGCGGTAAAGTGATTCCATGATGAAATCTTTATTTTCCTGGGCTTTGAGCGCTTCCATTTCAAAAAGACCGCTGTGACATTTTTCACAACCTATCTTTTTCATGTCCACGTGATACAGATGCCGGAAAATAACGGATTTCACCGGCTGAGTATAGAGAATGCCCCCACCGTCGGAAAAGCCGGTTTTCCCGGAAACGCCAACGTTGGCGACACAAAATAAAGCAAGAATAATGATGAAGAAACGGTTTTTTTTCATCAACAATGTTTCAACCTTTCATGTAAAACACGTTCGGCTTCGCGCCCACTTCTTCCCGCAACACCCACACCGGTTTCTGCAACTGATGCACGAGTTGAAAAACCCTGCTGGCCGGGTCGGACAAATCGCCGAACACTCGGACATCGGCGGGACAGGCCTCAGAACAGGCTACGTTTTTCATTCCACGGGAAAGCCTCGTTGCAAAACAAAAATCGCATTTATCAATCGCCTTTTTAGCTTCGTTATAATATCGCGAATTGTAGGGGCAGGCCATAATACATGACTTGCATCCAATACACTTTTTATCATCCATCATCACGATGCCGCTTACCTTATCTTTATATGTCGCCTGCGTCGGGCAGGTGCGCACACAGGGAGGATTATTGCACTGGTTGCATAATATCGGGATGAACTCCCACTTCTGATCGACGGATTTGGGAACTCTTCTTTTCAAAATCATCGTTCTCCATCCGTAGTCAGGCACACTGTTGGCAGCCACACAGGCTTCCATGCAACGCTTGCAATCGATACAGCGGTCCTGCCTTAATATCATTGCATAATGCGGCTTATACTGATATTCATTCCGGTACGCATCCAGGGAATAAGCATTACGAACGTTGGAAACCAGAGACAAAATACTGCCGCCCGCAAAAATCCCGGTTATTACCAGCCCCATTTTCAGAAATTCCCGGCGTTCTATTTCAAGCTGAAATCCCGGAACTTTTTCTTGTTTCCTCCCGTTGTGGTTCAGACCATCAGTCATGTCAGTTCCTGTGTTTCGTTTATCTCTTGTTTTGTTTCTTCTGGAGCGGAAGCCTGCTCTTCATGAGAAAATCCGTAAAATATTTTTTCCCCCAACAAAAAAGCCAAGGCGCAGAAACTTATTCCTCCGAGCACCACCAAAATTTCATGAACACTGGGAGTATAAATATGCAGCCGTGAATACTCTTCCACGCCAAGTTCCCAGTAAAGCGGAACAATCTGCCCCACGACAACCATGTCCAGACGGGTGAAAAAAATGCTGAAAATCATGACGACGGAAGCCACAAACATGATAATCAGATTTTTGCTTCTGGATACCAGAAGCAAAATAAAAGGGATAATCATTCCGCCGCACACTTCAATTACCCAGAAATTAAAAGAATAAGGACCAGCCAATAATGCGCTCATTGCCGCTAGAGCGGACGGACCGCTGACCAATGTCGTCAACATTTTCCAGATGGTAAAAACCATCACAATGACCAGCAAAAGCATGGCAAGCTTTCCCACTGACTCCAAAGCCTTGCGGGTCGGCTGATCGATATTGCAACGATTGATTTTATACGCGAGCAAAACAAAAAAGATAATAAAAGCGCAACCTGTAATTAAAGCGGACAAAATAAAATATACCGGAAAGTACGGCCCATACCAAAAGGGCCGCCCGTGCATCATGGCAAAAACGCCTCCCAGGTTGCTGTTGGCAGCGATTTCCGTAATTACTCCCAGAAAGCCAGCAATCACAGCCTGTTTATGTTTCCCCGCGCTCAGAAGAAAAATGAACTCCACCGTCAAAAAAACAACGGCGAAACCATAAAGAGTGCCCATCCACCAAATATTAGAACTCAGATTAGGAGAAATTATATTGTACAAAACCATGCGGAAAGGGTTTTCGATTTCCAGCCCGATGACTAAAAAACCGGCCAGAATGGTGACAATCGATAAATAAACACAGCGCCGGGCAAGAGGAATAAAATCCTTTACGCCGAAAACATGGCCGATCGAAGAAACAAGACAAAGCCCTGTGGAGGAAACAACAAAAAAAATGTAAGTGGAAATAAGAATGGCAACCGGAATTTCACGATACGTTCCGTAGGCGTTGCGAGAACCAGCAATAAAAAGGGCATGAATTCCGGACGCTATTCCGACTATTAACAAAGCGCTAAAAAGACAAACAAAAATTATATATATGATACCGCCGGATACCACGCGCCTATAAGCGGCTTTAATGGACATTACCCGATTATTGCCGAAGCCACCCATACCATAGCCTTTCGCCGGTTTCTCGTGGTACCGAATTCAATTTATAGTAAGATAAGTCCTCTGTTTTTTCAAGGAGTATGTATGGTAATTTTTATCGCGTATCTTTTGACAGAAAAGATATTCAGTGATAAGTTTTATGTATCCGGCATCAAATTAAGGAGAACTTTCCTTGTCAAAAAGCAAAAACGTTCTTCGGTCTTTCTTTTCTTCGATAAAACTAACAATTGCCTTACTGGTTTTGCTGGTTCTGCTTTTTATGGCTGCAACATTTATTCCACGCCCTTACGGTATCGCGTGGCTGGCCGACCTTTATCATTCCCCTCTGTTTTACATTCTTATGGGGCTTCTCTCAATTAACCTCATCATCTGCTCCATTAATCGCTTACCGGTGACTTTAAGACAATGCAAATCAACGCACCCGCCGCCGTCCGTTCTCTTTGAAAATCTCGAAAATGAGCGGATAATATTTACGGACAAAATTGATGCCGCCTGCCGGGCCGTGGACGCTTCTCTGACCGCAAAATTTTCTTCCGTCAAGAAGCTGAAAACAGCCAAAGGAATCATTTTCTATCGCGAGGGGGGACGTTTTTCTCTTTTCGGCGTTTACATTGTTCATTTAAGCATTCTGATTATAATCGCCGCAGCCATAATCGGTTCCGTTTTCGGACTGGAAACCGATGTCCATCTGCAGGAAGGAGAATCCGCCAGCGTTATTCAACTAAACAAAGACAAAGGACCGTATCAGCTTGATTTTTCCGTGCGCTGTGACCAATTCGTCGTCGAATTCTACCACACCGGCGCCCCGAAAACCTACCGTTCCGACCTGAGTTTCATCAGAGAGGGCAATGTGGTTCACAAAGGCTCCGTCCTGGTCAATCATCCTCTGACTTTTGAAGGCTTTCGTTTTTATCAATCCAGTTACGGCATTTCGCCGGAAACTAAAGCCGTTCTGACATACACCACAGCGGGCGGGAAAAGTACAGACATCATGGTAAAACAGGGAGACGTTTTCCAGCTGCCGGCAAAAAAAGCAAGAGCCACCGTTTTGCGTGTGGAAGAAAACATCATGCAATTGGGACCGGCCGTAAAGCTAAGCATCGAAGCAGACAAAAAACATATTCAGTTCTGGGTTTTTCAGCATATCAAAGAAATCGCGGAAGTTAATCCCGGTTTGCTTTCCGAGGTACCCCTGTTTAACCCCGGTCTTTTTAAGCCTCTGGTTTTTTCCCTGAAGACTATCGAAAAGCGCTACTACACCGGCCTGCGCGTCGTGCGCGATCCCGGCGTTCCTTTTGCTTTGACGGGAGGTGTTTTTTTGCTCGTCGGTCTGATAACCATCTATTTCACCGCGCACCAGCGTATTTGGGTACTCGTGGAACAACAACCCCAGAGAGTAAAGATAAGCGTGAACGGTATCAGCAACCGCTACAGCACCTCGCTGGCGGGCAAATTGAATCGTCTGCGTCAACGTATCAGCGGGGAGATAGCGACATGACGGACACGGTTATTTTGAATTACGTAACTTTTATCTATTTTACTTCCTTTGTTTTATATCTGTTCAGGATGATATTCCTAAAAGAATTTTGGGCACGGCTGGCCTCCTTCCTAGCCTGGACAGGTTTTTTTGCGCACACATTTGCCTTGATTTTGAGGTGGAAGGCTTCGTACAATCTTGGTTTTGGACACGCGCCGCTCAGCAATCTATACGAGTCTCTCGTCTTCTTTGCTTGGTCAATCATAATTCTTTATTTGGCCGTGGAGTGGCGCATTAAAAACAAAAGCCTCGGCGCCTTCGTCGTTCCCATAACTTTTTTTACCATGGCCTACGCATCCATCGCGCCGGGAATAAATAACCGCATCGAACCGCTTATTCCCGCTCTGCAAAGCAACTGGCTGACCACGCATGTTGTCACCTGCTTCATGGGTTATGCCGCCTTTACCGTCGCCTTCGGCTGCGGCCTTCTTTACCTCTGGAAAAGCGGGAAAGAAGCAAAATATTCTCCGATGTTTGCCGAAAAACTGCCTCCACTGCCAGCGCTGGATCTGCTTATCTATCAAAGCGCGGCACTAGGTTTTGTTTTCCTAGCCATCGGCATCATCACCGGCTCTGTCTGGGCGCATTACGCCTGGGGAGCCTATTGGAGCTGGGATCCTAAGGAAACATGGTCCCTGATCACATGGCTCGTTTACGCCATTATGATACACGCCCGCTACGTCCGCAGCTGGCACGGGAAACGTCTGGCCGTCCTGGCCGTTATCGGCTTTGCTTGTATGCTCTTCACATACTTGGGAGTAAACCTCCTCTCTAGCCTGCACAGCTATCTCTAAAACCAAGGCGAGCACAAAAACGTCTCCGGCAAGATCGGCCGTAATTAAATCGTCATCAAATACGCACGGGGACCGGTCCTGTCGCGGCATATAATCACAAATAATTTTTTCCTATTTACGGTGATAGTTTTTCTTCATTGCCGCCCGCCTTTTTTTACCCCATTTTTGTCAGACAAACACGGACAGGCCGCATAAGTAAAATTCCCACATCCAATTCGGACGGACGCTGATACCAGCCCCTTAATAGAGGGTGTATTCAGTAATTGTTTTTCAGGGGGTACATGTATTGCATCAGCCATTGTAATACGCCCCACGCTGCGGCGGACAATCAGAACTCGCTCTTCTGACTATACGAATGAAGTTCAATCGTGGGGCGTATCCCTCCCTGAAAAGACAAAATGATTACAACCCGCATCCGGCGAATAAAAAATGCCTGGTGCCCGGATTTTAAAGACATACAAATAATTTTTAAAAGGAGAATAATATGGCTGAAGCAAATGAACAAGATTTTTACGACAAGATATTTCCTGTACCGGAAAGAGTGAGAGAAAAATCCTACATCAAGAGCCGGGAAGAGTACGAAAAACTCTATAAAGAATCGATCGAAAATCCCGACGCGTTCTGGGCGAAGATGGCTACAGAAAGGCTCGCCTGGTTTAAGCCGTTTGACAAGAACAAGGTATCGAGCTGGTCGTTCGACGCCAAGGACCTGCATGTGAGATGGTTTGAAGGCGGAAAGCTCAATGTCAGCTACAACTGTCTGGACCGTCATCTGGAAACCAAAAAAAACAAAGCGGCGGTCATTTTCGAAGGCAACGACCCCAACGACTGGAA
>DIEW01000073.1:0-4261 GCA_002418825.1 Syntrophaceae bacterium UBA5764
CAAAAATTAATTCCTGAAAAGTCACCGCTTCCTCCTCGCCGGCTTAAATCAAGCTAAAAAACAATATAGCCCGTAATCCTCAATTATTATAGCGGCTGACTAGCATGTCCCGGCGTATAGTGTCAACCGGAAAAGGTGAGAAAAATATTGGAGTTACCGTCAGGTGCGCCGGTTGCTTGTCTCTTAACGTAAAAATATTAATAAGGTTTCTTGTTGACAATGGTTCATAATAGGGTATATGCTCCTTAAAATAAGGAGCGAAAGAAGCTGAAATATCGTTCAATCGCTTATAACGATAAGTGTGGAAATTTAAGAAAATAATTTTTGTTAAGAGTAAAGGTGGTTTTGCGTAAATTTCAAAAAACGGGAGGAGGTATTCTATGAAAAATGTAATGAAGTTGTTTTTGGTTATTGCTGTATTGGTTTTTAGTACAACAGCGTTTGCTCAAATCAGACCAGGCGCTTTTAATATCGGGCCGATGTTTGGAGTAGGTGTGTTTGAAGGCAATCAGGAACTGGATGAGGCGCCTGTTTTGGGTTTACGTGCCGGTTATGATTTCACCAAAAATTGGGGCATTGAAGCAACAATAAATTGGATACCTACCGAATATGAATACCTTGCCACGCCCATCATGAAAGACAGTCAGTGCACCAACGTTTTTAACTACCGTATCGAAGCTCTTTATCATTTCATGCCCAATTCACGCTTTGTGCCTTTCATCGCTTTGGGAATCGGCGGTCAGACAATCGACTACAGAGGCAATCTTGATGGTGTAAAAGACAGAACGCGTGTTGCTCCTGATTATGGAGTTGGTATCAAGTATTTTGTAACCGATGACATTGCCATCAGAGGAGATATCAGGCATGTGATGGCCATTGGCAGCATTTATCATGACCTTGAAGCAACCGTGGGTATGGCCTTTTATTTCGGCGGTAAAAAAGAAGCTCCTGCGCCTGCCCCGGCGGCAGCGGCTGAGCCTGCGCCCGTCCAAGAAGTAAAACCGCGAGTGGAAAAAGAAATATTGGAAACGGGCCATGTGGAACTGAATATAGAATTTGACTTTGACAGCGCTGATATCAGACCGCAGTACGAGAGCGACATCAGAGACGTTGCCAACTTCATGAATAAATACCCGGATACAAAAATTATCATTGAAGGTCACACGGATGCCGTCGGCACGGCCGAATATAACCAAACGCTTTCTGAACTGCGGGCGAAAAGCGTGAAACAATATATCATCGACAAATTCAATATCGACGGAAAGCGTCTTGAGGCGGTGGGATACGGGGAGTCCAAACCTATTGCTGACAATAATACAAAAGACGGCAGGCAGAGAAACCGCAGAGTAGAAGCCGTTCTCGTTAAATAAACTAAACGGTAAAAAAACCAAAACCTAAATAAAAAAAGGGAAAAGGGGCTGAAAGGCACAAAGCCTTTCAGCCCCTTTATAATTTTCTGTTATATGCTGCTGTTTGTTGCGGATGGAAATTATCTTTAGGTTTTGGAGAAATTCATTTTTCGCACCTGTTCCAGGACATGAAAAGATTTGACTTCACGTCTCAATACATGCGTAATAAAACCGGTGAGGATGCTGCGACATTCCATGGCCAGCGAATCGGATAAAGTAATCAGCTTAATTTTTTCAACATCCACATCCTTGCCTAAAAGTAATGTACGCACTGTTCCGGCCGATATTGGCAAATCATATCTTTCCGGCCGGGCGCAGGCGGCGCACTTAATTCCCCCTTCCCGGGGGTGGAAGTAATATGATGTTCCGTTGGTGACGGGGGCTTTGCACCGGATACAATGATCGAGTGTCGGTTCAAATCCGGTTAGTTTCAGCAGGTGCATTTCAAAGAACCGCAAAGTTGATTCGGTTGCCGCTTCGTTACTCAGTAAAAGTAAAAAATTTTGCAGAAGTTCAAAAACATTTGTATTTGCCTTTCCCTCCGGGCTGAAATTATCCGTCAAGTCGACAAAATAGGACGCGATAAGAGTTTTTTCCAAATCGCCGCGGATGTTTGAGTAATGGTCTATAATTTCACAGGATTCAATAAATGCCAACGAGTCGGATTTTTGGTGGGAAAAGATAATTTTGGTCAGGGA
Source organism: Syntrophaceae bacterium UBA5764 (assembly GCA_002418825.1). Taxonomy (GTDB): domain Bacteria; phylum Desulfobacterota; class Syntrophia; order Syntrophales; family Smithellaceae; genus UBA4810. Next base: position 2,108 of record DIEW01000073.1, read on the forward strand.
AAACGGTTCAAATACGTTAACAAAACGCTTTTTGCTTTTTTTGGCGCCTTTGGCCATTCCCTTTATTTTACCGAAATCACGGCTGTAAAAGGTAACGATTAAGTCGGATTCCGCATAATTGAGACAGCGAAGGATAAAGGCACTGCTTTTGAGACTTTCTTTGGTCATAATTTTAAAGAGGGCGCAGCATATTTGATTTCTCCGCCCACTATGGTCAGTATAGCCCCGCCCAGCAGGACACGGTTGTGAAAAGGCGAGTTTTTTCCGCGCGAGCGGAAATTTTTGATATCGACAATCCATTTCAGTTGCGGGTTAATCACAGTGATGTCTGCATCGACGCCGCAGGCAAGTGTGCCTTTCCGCAGATTTAAAATACGAGCCGGATTCCAGCTCATTTTTTCCGCAAGTTTTTCTAAAGTTAACGTGCCTTCGTGTACAAGACTAAAGCTTAGGCCCAGGGAAGTTTCCAGTCCGCTGATGCCGTTTTGTGCGTACTCAAACTCTACCTCTTTATCCGTTCGGGCATGAGGAGCGTGGTCACAGGCGATGACGTCGATTGTTCCGTCGGTCAGGCCTTCTTTAATTGCCTCGACATCTTGCGCGCTTCTTAAAGGCGGATTGACTTTTAAATTTGTGTCATAACCCTGCAGGGATTCATCGGTAAGGATAAAGTAATGGGGTGCGGTTTCCGCAGTTATTTTCAGTTTCCTCTTTTTGGCTTCGCGCACCAGACGCACGGAACCTGCTGTGCTTACGTGCGCGAAGTGAACTGATGTGCCGGTGAATTCGGCAATTAAAATATCGCGTGCGATCATGGTTTCTTCCGCGAGGGAAGGAATGCCGCGCAGACCCAAAATAGTGGAGTAATAGCCTTCATTCATCAATCCTCCCATGGAAAGATTGATGTCTTCGCAATGCTGGATGACGGGCAAATCCAAAGAGTGAGCATACTCCAGGGCGCGGCGCATTAAAGCCGCGTCCATTACCGGTCTGCCGTCATCGGAAAGAGCAACCACTCCGGCGTCTTTAAGATCCCAGAACTCCGTCAGGCATTTGCCTTCGGAACCCACGCTTATTGCGCCGATGGGGTAGACATTGGCCAGATTGGCCTCGGCGGCTTTCCTGCGGATAAATTCGGTAATTGAGCGGTTATCGTTTACCGGGAAAGTGTTGGGCATGCAGGCAATTGAAGTGAATCCGCCCTTTACGGCGGCAGCACAGCCGGAAGCGATAGTCTCCTTATATTCAAAACCTGGTTCACGCAGATGGGTGTGCATATCAATCAAACCGGGCGTAACAACCATGCCGGTTAAATCGATAATTTTTGTTTCCCCGGCGGTTTTTGCTTTACCTGCTCTGGCAATGTCCTTGCCCAGTTCGGCAATTTTTCCGTCCTGAATTAAAATATCCAGAGGAGAATCTATTTTTTGCGCCGGATCGATAATCCTCGCTCCTTTTAATAATAATCTCATTCGTGACCTCCGCCCAGCAAATATAGAAGGGCCATGCGCACAGCGACACCTTTGTTGACCTGATCAAGGATAACCGATCTCGATGGATCGTCGGCGATATCGGGGGATATTTCCACGCCACGGTTGAGCGGCCCCGGATGCATAACGATGGCGGTTTTTTTAGCCAGCCCGATATTGCCACGATTCAGGCAATAGCGTTGCGAATATTCACGCAGCGACGGAAAGATGTTTTGATTTTGTCGCTCCAGCTGAATGCGCAGCATCATGATAACATCGGCCCCGGCAATAGCGTCTTCCATTTTGGTGAAAACCTTTACTCCCATTTGCTCTATATGACGGGGTATCATTGTCGCCGGACCGGCCAAAGTTACGTGCGCGCCCATTTTGGATAAGCCGTAAATGTTGGAACGGGCCACGCGGCTGTGCGCGATGTCGCCGACAATCGCTATTTTTAAACCGGCAATTTTCCCCTTTTTTTCTTTAATAGTCATCATGTCCAGAAGCGCCTGGGTGGGATGTTCGTGCGCTCCGTCACCGGCGTTGATAATTGACTGCCTGACCAGCGAAGCCAGCAGATGCGGCGCTCCCGATGCGCTGTGGCGGATGACGATTATATCCGGATTCATCGCCTCCAGGTTGCGTGCCGTGTCGATGAGTGTTTCTCCCTTGACCACGGAACTGG
>DIEW01000073.1:4385-4580 GCA_002418825.1 Syntrophaceae bacterium UBA5764
GAAAGACTCTGCTGTTTCCAAAATAAGATTTATTTCATTTACGGAAAGGTCTTTTATGCCCAGAAGATCTTTTTTGTCGAATTTCATAAATAAGTCCGTTGCTACAAGTTTAATTTTCCTCTTTTATGACGACTTCATCCATGCCGTTTTTTTCCACCAGATTTACGCTGACCGCCTCCCAAAGTGAAGAAGGGA
>DIEW01000073.1:4662-15220 GCA_002418825.1 Syntrophaceae bacterium UBA5764
CCATGGCGGCGCGGATAGTGCGTCCCGTGAAAAGAACGTCGTCGATAAGCACGACTTTCTTGTCGTCAAGGGAAAAAGGTATTTTTGTTTTTCCCAGACGTGGTTTTTTCTTGGCGGTGGAGATGTCATCACGGTAAAGGGTAATGTCCAGAATGCCCAGGGGAATACTGGTTCCTTCAATGGCTGTTATTTTTTTCTGCAATCTCTCTGCAAGATAGACGCCGCCGGTTCTTATACCCACCAAAACAAGGTTTTCTATTCCCTTGTTTTTTTCCAGAATTTCATAAGCGATTCTGGTCAAGCAACGGTCAATGCCGTCTTTATCCATTACTGTTTTGCTTTTGTTTTGTGTCATATCATTCAACCTCAAGCAAAGGTGATAAGGTCACGTTCAGGGAAGAGCTGAATTCTGTGCAATAAAAAAGCCTTTCCCCGGCGGGAGAAAGGCCATGTGCGTTATGAATGCGATATTCCTTCATGTATTTTTCCTTTTTTAATCTCACCGGATCAAATTAAAAGGTCTTAATTTTTCTAGGTTAAACTTATACAACTATGAGGCTTATGTGTCAAGTAATAATATGTTTTGCGGCGTTAAAAGGAGAAAATGCTTTCAATGCAGCAGATTTCCCAAGCGATTCCAGCGCAGCTTCCCCAAGATGTTTTCCTTTTCTTCGCTGTTCCATGACCAGTAAATAATAAGCGCTTTTCCCTCGACATCCTTCAAATGGACAAACCCCCAGAAACGGCTGTCGGCGCTTTCATCCCGGTTGTCGCCCATGACAAAAATGTTGTCGGGTGGCACGATAACCGGGCCGAAATTGTCCCGCGGTTGCATAGCCGCAGGGTAAACCATGTCATCTGTGTAAACACCGTGGTTATCGGTGTATTCTTTGCCGTTGAGGAAAATTTTTTTGTTCCTGATTTCAATTTTATCTCCGCCCACGCCAATGACCCGCTTAATAAAATCCTTGGAACGGTCATGGGGGTAAATAAAAACGATAATATCCCCTCTTTTGGGTTCGGTAACGGGAATAATGGTCCGTCTCAGCAGGGGTATTTTTACACCGTAGATGAATTTGTTCACCAATAAATGGTCGCCGACCAATAATGTGGGTTCCATGGAACGGGAAGGAATTTTGTAGGCGGCGATTATAAAAGTTCTGATAAACAGGGCGATTAAAATCGCGATGATTATTGCTTCGGCGTATTCCTGCACCTTTGATTTTGTTTTTTCTTCTTTCATTTTATCATTACTCTTGGTCATCTTTATTTAAACCTTTATGAATAAATGTGGGATAGAGAAACGGCTACCATGAAAAGAGCAATCACGCCCTTGAAAAATTTTCTTATAGCCAAAGTGAAAATATCTCGGTTGGATGCATGATAATGGTATTTTAATTTTTTTTTACGGAATATTTCCATTATCATCAGAGTGGCTAATCCGCCCAGAAAAAATCCTCCCCAAATGCCCGGCCCGCCCCACAAAGGGGCCATGATAAACGCTCCGGCAACAGCGCTTATGGCGGTAACCCCCAATTTTTTTTTTGTAATTACCGGCTGGAGCGCGCCCTTTTCCACCAGGAAAAAATCCACTGTTTCGGCGGCGATGGTGATGAAAAGTAAAAATACAATAATTACGCCGCTGATTTGGTCGAATCCATGGAAAAGAGAATAGAAAAGCACATCTAAAAAGATAACGACAGTCCCCAACAAATCGAAAAGGGTTAAATAAATACCTGCGAAAAGTATCAGCAAAAATATGGTAAGTGCTACGGAACCCGCGGAAAACAATTTATTTAGTCCTTTTTGTCCTGGTCGGTTGTATCTTTTCAAAAAGCAGTACGCTGGTGCAGGCAATGTATATTGTAGAATAAGTGCCGACAACGGTTCCGATCAGCAGGGCGAAAGCAAAATCGCGGATGACCGCTCCGCCGAAAATATACAGGGCCAGCACGGTAAAAAACACGGTAAGCGCAGTCAAAATGGTTCTGCTCAGAGTCTGGTTGATCGCGGAGTTGATGACATCACTGAGTTTCTGTTTGGGATTCTTTTTTACTATTTCCCTGATTCTGTCCAGCGTGACGATAGTGTCATTAATGGAAAAACCGATAACGAAAATGACTGCCGCGAGAATGGATATGGTGAATTCCATGTTCATTATGGAAACAGCCCCGATGACGATCACGGTGTCATGAACCAGGGCGAGAATTCCTCCCGCGGCGTAACGGAATTCGAATCGCCAGGCCACATAAATCAGTATTGCCAGCCAGGAAAGAATAACGGCAATGATTGCCTTCCTGGTAAAGTCGGCGCCGACTTTTGAGCCGACGACCTCTACGCGTCTTATTTCGTAGTCTTGATTAAAAGCAGCGGTCAGCGGCTGTTGCACATTGGCGGCAAGGATCTGCTGGTCGGAAAAGGATTCATGTGTGCGGATCAAAAATTCATTGGCGCCGAACTGCTGGATGATGCTGTTCGACAGCTTTGTCGATTGAATGGCTGCCCTGATTTGATCAGCGGAAACATTCTTCTGAAATTTTACCTGAATTATGGTTCCGCCGGCGAAATCAATACCGGGATTCAAACCGCCGTGATAAATAATCGATCCGATACCAATAAGAATCAGTATAGTGGAAAAAACAACCGCATACTTCAGCTTTCCGACAAAATCTATGTTAATACCGGGTTTGATCAACTCCATCATAATTTAATATCTCCTGTATGCGTTTGTATTTTAAATGCTCATTTTTTTTATGTTATAGTTTTGAGTGCAGTAATCAAAAATCACTCTCGTGACGAAAACGGCGGTGAAGAGACTGGCCAGAAGACCGATGATTGTTGTCACGGCGAAACCCTTGATCGGGCCGGTGCCGAACATCAGCAGGAAGCACGAGGCCACAATACCCGTAATGTGGGTATCGATGATGGTGATGAAGGCTCTGTTATAACCAGTATCAAGAGCCAGACGCACGGTTTTCCCTGTTCGCAATTCTTCGCGGATTCTTTCAAAGATCAGAATATTCGCGTCTACCGCGCAGCCGACGACAAGGAGCATGCCGGCGATACCGGGCAGGGTCAGCGTTGCCCGGAAAGCGGCAAGAACCGCCATAATCATAAATATATTCAGAATGAGAGCGATGTTGGCAACTGCGCCGGAAAGACGATAATAAACAAGCATAAAAAGGATAACCAGAAGAGAGCCGATAATTGTGGCTATTATACCCTGTCTGATTGAATCACCTCCCAGAGATGGGCCAACGGTTCTTTCTTCCAGGATGTTGACCGGAGCGGGCAGCGCACCAGCGCGCAAAACAATGGCCAGGTCTCTTGCTTCTTCCATAGTCATGTTGCCTGATATCTGGGCTTGTCCGCCGGAGATCCTTTCCTGAATTACAGGCGCGGAATGGACGACGCCGTCTAAAACAATGGCGAGGCGGCGGCGGACATTTTCCGCGGTAATCCGGTCAAAATCAACTGCCCCCTGAGAACTGAACTTTAAAGATACGGAAGGTTCACCGAAGCGGTCGGAAATTTGTACCCTTGCGGTTTCTAAAGAGGCTCCGGTAAGCAAAGTCTTACTTTTCAGCAAATAAGGCACCGAACCTCTTTGTCCCACTCCGCTGCCTTCACTAATACCGTAAGCGATCATGGATCCTTCGGGTATATTACCGCGCAGGGCGTTTTCCAGAGAATGCTCGTCGTCCACAAGTTTGAATTCCAGCAGAGCGGTTTTCCCGATCAGATTCTTCGCTCTTTCCGGATCTTTAATTCCGGGCAGCTGAATCATTATGCGATTGTTTCCCTGAGGAACGATTTCCGGCTCCGTAATTCCGAATTGGTCAACTCTGTTTCTGATTGTTTCCAGAGAATGTTCCACGGTGTTTTTTTGTAGCTCCAGCGCTCTTTTGTTGTTCAGTCTTATATTGACAAGTTGCTTGCCTTCCAGCGTGCTGGTTGAATCTATTTCCAAATCCGGGTATTCGCTGCGGAGAAGTTTTTCCAAATCTGTTTTTGCGGCTGATTCGGTCAATTCCAAGGAAATCATGCCATTATCGGATATTTTGAGATTGCGGAAACGGATTCGTTTATTCATCAACGATTCTTTCAAATTGTCCGAAGTTCGCACCATCATCGATTCTATGGCTTTTCCCGTATCCACTTCCATTACCAAATGCATGCCTCCCTGCAAATCGAGCCCGAGGTGAATTTTTTCCCTGGGGAGAAATTTGTTCCAGGGTGCCGGAATATCGGAAACAAAAGTAGGTATCAAAAAAATCAAGGCGGCAAGGCAAACGATTATCGTAATGGATATTCTGAGTTTTAAAGATGTGAACATGAATCGCCCCTTTCCCGAGCTATGCTTTCGGCGCGGGCGCCCCCGCCTTTTGAATAATGGCCCCGATAGCGCTGCGCGAAACCTTAATTCTGACTTTGTCCGCAATTTCCAAAGTTGCGATCGTATCGGTAAGGCCGGTGATCTTTCCGTGAATGCCACCGCTGGTAATTACCGTATCCCCGTAAGCGAGATTATCGATCATGGCCTTTAGTTCTTTTTGTTTTTTTTGCTGAGGACGAATGAGCAAAAAATAAAAAATAACAAAGATTACAATCATGGGGAGAATAAAACCCCAGCCGCTTTCCGCGCCGCCTGCCGCACCGCCCGGATTACCGCCCATTGCATATGCTATTGATGTCAAATTAATTACCTCCTTTATTGGTTAAGAATTCATTTTTAAATTGTGAGAAGCGTTTTTCTTTCAAAGCTTCCCTGATGCGTTCCATAAGCCGCTCATAGTAACGGACATTGTGAATAGTGTTTAATATCATAGCCAGTATCTCACCGGCAACATAAAGGTGCCTCAAATATGCTCGGGAGAAATTCTTGCAAGTATAACAATCACATGTTTCGTCCAGCGGAATATCACTTTCCCGCCAGCGGGCATTTTTTATAACAATCTTTTCTTCATTTGTAAACAATAATCCGTGCCGTGCCGAGCGCGTCGGTATAACGCAGTCGAACAAATCCGCGCCGCAGGACACGGCGAAAACGATGTCTTCCGGCGTACCGACACCCATAAGATAACGTGGTTTATCCGCAGGCAGCTCCGGTGCGATGCTTTTGGTAATCTCCTGCATTAAAATTTTCGGCTCGCCGACGCTTAACCCGCCCAAGGCATAACCGTTAAATCCGAGTTTTACCGTTTCTCTCGCGGCTAATTTGCGCAAGTCGGGGTAAGCGCCTCCCTGGATAATTCCGAAAAGAGCCTGATGGCTGTTATTTTTCGCTTCCAGGCAAAGATTTGCCCATTTTAAGGTGAGTTCAAGAGATTTCTGTGTCTCGTCGTGCGTGGCGGGGTAGGGAGTGCAGTCGTCAAGGCACATCATGATGTCGGCGTCCAGAGCTTCCTGCACCTCGATAGCTTTCTGCGGCGTTAAAAAATGTTCAGAACCGTCGATATGAGAGCGAAACATTACTCCGCCGGGTAAAATTTTGCGCAGCTGTGCAAGGCTGTACACCTGAAAGCCGCCGCTATCCGTAAGAATCGGGTAAGACCAGTTCATAAAACGGTGCAGCCCTCCCAATTTTTTAATGGTTTCATGACCGGGCCGTAAGTAAAGGTGATAAGTGTTCCCCAAAATTATTTGTACGCCGCATTTTCTTATTTCTTCCGGCAGCAGCGATTTAACCGTCCCCTGTGTGCCCACCGGCATGAATGCGGGTGTATTTACCGTGCCGTGTGCTGTAGTCATTTCCCCCAGCCGGGCGAAGCTGGAGGTGTCTTTTCCGATAATTTGAAAAGAGAAGCTCATTTGATTTTCCTAAATAATCAACATGCAATCGCCGTAGCTGTAGAAACGATAGGAACTCTTCACCGCGTGCTGATATGCTCTCTTAATGAAATCTTTACCGGCAAAAGCGCAGACGAGCAGAAAAAGGGATGACTGCGGCAGATGAAAATTCGTTAAAAGCGCGTTCACTTTTTTAAATTTGTAGCCGGGATAAATGAAAAGGCGGGTAAATCCCGCTTGCGGGTGAACCCGGCCGTTTGTGTCCGTGGCGCTTTCCAGCGCCCTGGTGGAAGTTGTGCCCACGGCGACAACGCGCCGGGCGCCGTTGATGATATCCGCCGCCACCGCGCTTATTTCATAAAATTCTTCTTCCATTACGTGCTCTTCCGCTTCAGCGGTTTTGATGGGCAGAAAAGTTCCTGCTCCGACATGCAAAGTTATCGGCGCAATCTGAATGTCTTTTGCTTTAAGCGCTTGCAAAACCGCCTCGGAAAAATGCAGTCCGGCGGTCGGTGCCGCGACGGAGCCGGGATTTCTGGCATAAATTGTCTGGTATCTTTCCCTGTCCTGGGCGCTTTGCTCGGCGTCTTTTTCACGTTTGATGTAGGGCGGCAGGGGAGCGCGTCCGAAGCGCTGAATATAATTTTCCAGGTCTTTCGCATCGCTGAATTCCACAAGCCATTTTTTATCCGATATTCTATCTATTACCTTTGCCGTAAGTTTGTCTTCCATGATAATCACGTCTTTCACGTGCATGCGTTTGGCCGGTTTAAGCAGCACCTCCCATATGCGGGAATCTTTTTTGGCCAGAAGCAGAATTTCTATGTCAGCTCCGGTGTGCTTTTTCCCGAAAAAGCGCGCGGGTATCACCTTTGAATCATTGATAACCAGGACATCGCCGGCGCTTAGCAACTCCGGCAGCTGAAAAAAGAAACCGTCCATTATTTTATTTTTCTTTCTGTCCAGCGTGAGCAGGCGCGAAGCGTCTCTCTGCGGGCAGGGATGCTGGGCAATAAGTTCTTCCGGCAGAATATAGGCAAAATCTTTTAATTTCATAGGCAAAAGTCAAGAAGATTGCGGCAAATAATCAAAATAATCCCCGGTTGTCAATGACAATGCTTTATCGGCGGCCCAAATACAGCAATATTAATCCGAAGACGATGGCGGAGATGCCGATCAGGCGGAGCGTGGCTTCGGGCATCGTGGATATTTTGGCCAGATACGGTTTCAGTCTTTCCGGAAAAACAAAGTAGGGAATGCCTTCAATAATAAAAACCATTCCCAGCACGCAGAGAAAATAATCCACTTTTACAACTCCTTTTGTTTGCCTTTGTCCCAGATGTTGTCCATTTCTTTTAGTGTTGCCTCTTTCAGGGACTTGCCCTTGGCGGCAAGTTGTTTTTCGACGAAAGAAAAACGACGCAGGAACTTCTTTGTTGTTTTCCCCAGAGCCGTCTCCGCGTCAACGCCCGCAAAGCGGCTTAAATTGACCACGGTGAAAAGAATATCGCCGAGTTCTTCTTCGATTTTGTTCTTTTTGCCGTTTTTGAGGGCGGCGGAAAACTCGCGCATTTCTTCCTGTAACTTTTTCTGCACGTCTTTTGCGCAAGACCAGTCGAAGCCGTAATCCGCCGCTATGGCGGTTATTTTCTGCGCTCGTTTTAAGGCCGGCATTGAGCGCGGCACGTGAGTGAATAAATTTTGTTTTGTGTCCCCTTCTTTTTTCTCCCTTTCCGCTTTTTTGATTTTTTGCCAGTTATCCTTGACTTGCCGCACGGAATTCACTTTTTTATTGCCGAAAACGTGCGGATGTCGCCTGACCATTTTTTCTGTGACCGCGGTGATGATGTCGTTTAGCGAAAACAACTTTTCCCCTTCATAGATTTCGGCCAAAAATAGTATCTGGAAAAGCAGGTCCCCCAGCTCTTCTTTGACGCCGGGGTGATTTTTTGCTTCCAGTGCATCAATTACCTCGTATGCTTCTTCCAGAATATATTTGCCGATATCTCCGGATTTTTGCTTTCTGTCCCACGGACAGCCAGCCGGCGAGCGCAGTTTCTTGACCAAGCTTACTAAGTTATCAAAATCTTTGTATTTTTTACCGACTTTCTCCATTTTTATCTTCTCCGAAGCATTTTCCTGGTTAAGAGTGTATCGTATAGCTAACACATATGAACAAGTCAGGCAACGTTTGGTAATTTAAAATATTTTATGGCCCCGCAGCTTTGTAAAAAAATGTCATTTTCCCTCTTGACAAGAGTAAAAAACAGCGTATGGTGAACTCTCAATGCGGATATGTAAATCCGAAATTGAATTTCTAAAAGGAGGGAAGAGTAATGAAGAAGTTATTGGCCATTATGCTTTGCGTGCTTTTTGTTGCTTCTTTTGCAGTGATTGGCTGCAAAAAGGAAGAACCAGCTCCGGCGGCCGAAGCTCCGGCGGCCGAACAACCAGCTGAGGCTCCTGCACAGGCTGATGCTCCCGCACCGGCGGCAGAAGAACCTGCGAAATAATAATTTAAAACAAAATATCTGGCAGGAAAAAACCGGATATCCGTCTCGTCGACGGATATCCGGTTTTTTTGTTCTCCATGGATAAATTAAGGTTGATGTGGTATAAAGAAACATAATTTGCGCGTATTTGCGGCTTTTCAAAAACGAAATAAAATGAAGTTTTTAAAATAGCGGGCAACTTTTTTTAGTTTGCCCAGGAGGTGTGTCATGTCACAGGATAGCGGTGATTTTTTTAAAGGATTTATTTTTGGCGGTTTGGTTGGCGCAATTGTCGGCATTTTGTTTGCCCCCAAAAGCGGCAGGGAAACACGCGAGGAACTGGCACTGAAAGCCGATGAGCTTATCTCCAAAGCCAAAGAGGAGATGGAAAAGCATCAGGAAGATTACGAGAAGGCATTGGGAAAAATAAAAGAGGCGGGATCTTCGGTAAAAGAATCAGTGCTGGGGGCGGGAGAAAAAATTACTGAAGCGGTTCATTCCGGTAAGGAAACGGCGGAAGACAAAAAAAAGAGGTTGAAAAAAGCACTTGACGCCGGTATTGCCGCCTATAATGAGAAAAAGAAAAGAGATGCCTAAATAATAAAGGATGAATCCATGAGCATGGAAACTTTTTTGCTGATTATCGGCGTCAGCGTCATCGTTTTAGTGATTATTTGCATGCCCGTTGTCTGGCAAGTGTGGCGAGCCGTGAAGGGCGTGAACGTTTCGCTGGGGACCCTTAATGAAAACTTGCCGGCTATTTTAAAAAATATCGAAGAGACGACGAAAAACATTAACAACTCCACAACGACCATAAGCAATGAAATCCAGGTGCTCTCCAACGGTTTAAACAGATTCTATTCGGCGACGAGCGGCATCATCGGCGATATCCGCAACTTCTCGCCGCAGGCGGTAAGGGGATCTTTTCTCAATTTAATCAGCAATGGGCTGGCGATAATCAAAGGCGTGAGCGTTTTTCTCAGGGTTTTTCTGGACAAAAAAAGTTAAGATGGCAAAAGTAACTTTTTCGAGCAAATGGGGACGCGTTAAAGCTGAGGCGAGAAAAGCCTCTCCGGAAAGTGGTTTGCGGTCGGCGCGGGAGGTGGTGCGCGAAATGAAGAAGAGCCAAAAACTTCCTCCCGGCGAAGATTACCGCGAAAAATCCCTGGCCATTCACGGTCTGGTTTGCGCCCGTTGCGGGCGTGAGTTTGACCAGTCCGGAAGGCACCTTTTGACGGTGCATCACAAGGACGGCAATCATAATTATAATCCGCCGGATGGGAGCAATTGGGAAAATCTTTGTGTCTATTGCCACGAGGATGTCCACAGTCGTTCGGTTGCTGCGGAATATCTGGGGGATAATATTTCCACGAAGGAAGTCAGTGTCGCGTATAAAGGCCAATCCGCTGATAGTCGCTCCGGTTTAATGGCCGAAAAACTCAAAAAAGCCCTGCAGAAAAGCAAACGGCAGGGATAGATTCAGTGGAACACCGGTTTTAGGTTATCCGTATCCTTTACCAGTTTGTCTCCCACGGAAGTTCCGCAAAAAACGCAGCTGTAATCGTATTTTTCCCCCTGGGGCAGAATAAGCAAAAGCTTTTTTTTCACCGGCACCGCTTTTTTACACTTGGGACAAAATAATTCTGTCGCGTCGAAGTCGGAATAATTTCTTTTCATCGGCGATTATCTGTATCGGGAATTTTTTCCCAGTTTTTCAGCCAAACCGCAGCTTCGCTGTCGCTGGGCGCGCGCCNNGCGCCAGTCACCGCGCGGCGAAAGCGACCCGCCGGAGCCTACTTTTGGCCCGTTGGGAATGCACGAGCGCTTGTACTGGGAAGTTTTGAAAAATTTATATAAATAAACATAGAGCCATTTTTTAATTTCTTTGAGCGTGTAAGATTTTTTCTTCGCGGAAGGAATGTCAGGCCAGAGGCCTTTTGATTTATCCCTCCAGGCGCAGTAGGCCAGAAAAGCCACCTTGGTTGGCAGGTAACCGAAACGGGTAATGTAGAAATTGTTAAAATCCTGCAGATCATAGGGACCGATGGCTTCTTCCGTTTTCTGGTGCGGCTGGCCGTTGATTTTTCCCGGCACCAGTTCCGGCGATATTTCCGTGTCGAGAATGTCGAGCAAGATGCGCGAAATTTCCCCGGAGAACTGATTCGTGGCAGCGACCCAGCGGATTAAATGCTGAATGAGGGTTTTGGGGACGCTGACATTGACGTTGTAATGCGACATGTGGTCTCCGATGCCGTAGGTGCTCCAGCCCAGCGCCA
>DIEW01000073.1:15277-38931 GCA_002418825.1 Syntrophaceae bacterium UBA5764
TGTCCGGCCTGAACGTTTTCAAACGTGATATCGTAAACTTTTTTCCCGCGGGCGAAGGGGTGTTTTATGTCTTTGAGCATTTGCAGGCAGGCCGGCCTGATGTCGATTTCGTTCGCTTCCACGCCCAGCGCCTTCATCAGCCTGTGCGCGTTTTTATAAGTCTTGGTCGATGTGGCAAAACCGGGCATGGTGTAAGCCTTGATGTTTTTGCGCGGCAGCTTCAAAATATCCATGGTTTTCGCCGCGACCATCAGTGCGTGCGTTGAATCCAGTCCGCCGGAGACACCGATAACCAGGTTGCTGATGCCTGAGGCCTTGAGGCGCTTGGAAAGCCCCTGCACCTGGATATTGTAGGCTTCATAGCAGCGCAAATCTCGCTGGGCGGGCTCGGCGGGTATGTAAGGATAGCGCGGATATTCTCTGCCCAGAAGAATCCGACTGCCCTGTATATCCACGCTGAATTCCACCGCGCGCAGCGAAGCCGCTTTTTGTCTGTGCGCGGCGGCGTTTTGGCTGAAAGTATTGAGCCTCATTCTGTCCTGAGCCAGTCTGTCCAGGTCGATGTCACTGTAGATAATCTGGGCTTCCGGCGCGAAGCGTTTTGATTCGGCCAGCAGATTGCCGTTTTCATAAATCATGGCGTGTCCGTCCCAGGCCAAATCGGTTGTGGACTCTCCGGGTCCTGCCGCGGCGTAAAGATAAGCGGCCACGCAGCGGGCGGAGTGATCGGCGGCCAGCTGGTGGCGGTATTCGGATTTACCGATAGTGATATTGGAGGCGGATAAATTGCCGATGACGGTTGCTCCGGCCATAGCTGCGAAAGATGAAGGCGGCGCGGGCACCCAGGCGTCTTCGCAGATTTCCAGGAAAAAATTAAAATGCTCGATATTGACGACTTTAAAAATAAGGTCATTGCCGAAAGGAATATTTTTTTGCCCGGCCAAATCAAGGGAAAAAGACATGGCCGCGTCCGCTGGAGTGAACTGTCTGCCTTCATAAAATTCACGGTAATTGGGCAGATATGATTTCGCCGCCACACCCAGAATTTTTCCGCGATAAAAAACGATAGCGCAGTTAAAAAGGCGGCAATCCGCCTGCAGGGGAGCGCCTACCGCCATGATGATGTTTATTTTTTCCGAAGCCTTTTTGATGATGCCCAGCGCCTCCCGAACCGCGCGCAAAACGGCATCCTGATGAAACAGGTCTTCATTGGAGTAGGCGGATAATCCCATTTCCGGGAAAACGGCGATAATCGCTTTTTTCGCGGCCGCCTGGCGTGCCAGCTCCAGCGTTTTTTCCGTGTTGAAAAAAACGTCGGCGACTTTGAGTTCGGGAACGCAAACCGCCGCGCGGATAAAGCCGTGGCTGTAAAGATTAAAGAAGCCGCCTGTTTTTTTTGCCGCCATGATTTTATCCTTTTTCTAAATAAGCGTAAGCGCTGTGATTGTGGATACTTTCAAAATTTTCCGCCTCGATGCTGTACCAGGTAAAATTATCATCCTCGTTTAATTTTACCGCCACACCGCGCACGATGTCCTCCACGAATTTCGGGTTCTGATAAGCCTTTTCCGTGAGGTATTTTTCATCCGTGCGTTTTACCAGAGAGTATACCTCACTGCTGGCCGATTCTTCCACTGTTTTTATTATGTCTTCTATCCAGAAAAACTTATGGAAACGCACCTTGACGGTGACGATGCCGCGCTGATTATGCGCGCCGAATTTGCTGATTTCGCGGGAACAGGGGCATACGGTGGTTACCGGTACGGTCACGCCGACCAGGAAATCGGCCTTTTCAGCGCTGTTTTCGCCGGCAAAAAGGCAGCGGTATTGCATAAGGCTTTTGGCTTTGGAAACAGGCGCGGTTTTTTCGATAAAATAGGGGAATTCTATTTCCATGTGCGCTGACTGCGCGTGGAGTTTGTGACGTATCTTTTCCAGAATGCCCTGAAAAGTTTTTATGCTGATTTGCCCCTGAAATTCATTGAGCACTTCGACGAAACGGCTCATATGCGTGCCCTTGAAGTGCCGCGGCAGATTTACGTACATGTTGATGGAAGCGCCCACCGGCTGTGTGCCGCGCGCGCGGTCCAGGACGATTAGCGGGTATTTAATATTTTTCACGCCCACTTTTTCGATGTCGATATTGCGGGAGTCTTTTTGATTTTGAATGTCAATCATTTTATTCAAGAAAAAGGCTGAAGGTTTTCAGGACGAGCAGACCGGCTCTTCAGCTTTTGCGTTAATTGTTCGGTTTAGTCTCCCGTGTAAGTCACACACGCGTTTTCGGATTCCCAGACTTTAACCTTCGTGACTTTTACGCCTTCTTTTTCCGCTTTGGGCATAATTTTTTCCGCGATGTGGCGGGCGACATTTTCCGCTGAAGGATTGATTCCCGCAAAGCCGGAAATTTCGTTGAGATGTTTGTGGTCCATTTCTTCGAGGACTTCCCCCAGCCATTTTTTCACCAGGCGAAAGTCAATCAAAAGACCGGACTGGTTTAAAGAAGCCGCCCCCACGCTGAGTTCCACTTTGAAATTATGGCCGTGGAGCTCTTCGCACTTGCCGCCCACCTGGGAAAGGATATGCGCGGCGGAAAATGATTTAATTATCGTAACTTCATACATTTTTTATCACCTGTATCTGTAATCTGGCTTTTATTACCATATTTTTCAAATCAGCGGGAATAAATTTATTTTTGCTGTGTAACAGGCTTATTTCATGGCTCTTTTTAACAAGAACTTTTTTCGAAAGGATTTTTTTGGCCAAATAAACTGTTTTTGGTGAAAAACACCGTTTTTTCCATTGTCGCCCCGACGGTTAGGAATTTTTTAGGCAAGGGTTTATTCCTGAAATTTCTATAAAAATCAGCCCTATGGCAAATTTTTTCTGAAAATATTTTTATTGGCACGCCTGTTGCTGGCTATTGTAACGTGGAAAAATAATAATTTAGAAAGCAAAATAAGGAGGTTATATTATGAAATTATTCATGAAAAAAGAGAAAGGCTTTACGCTGATTGAACTGATGATTGTCGTCGCGATTATCGGCATTCTGGCGGCAATTGCCATACCGC
Organism: Syntrophaceae bacterium UBA5764; assembly: GCA_002418825.1. Taxonomy (GTDB): domain Bacteria; phylum Desulfobacterota; class Syntrophia; order Syntrophales; family Smithellaceae; genus UBA4810. Next base: position 18,349 of record DIEW01000073.1, read on the forward strand.
AGTTTGTCAATTACCGCGTCAAAGCCTACAATTCGCAGGCGCAGGCGGAACTGAAAAGCTACTACACCGCGTGTCAGGCGTATGTCGCTTCTGAACCTACGGCCACAACTTGTCCTGTGGGCACGACCATTGGATTTAATAATTCTTCCTCAGTAACTCTTGTCACGGGAACGGACGCAAGTTGTGTAGGCGCGACCGCGAAACATGTCTCCACTACCGCCGGTGTGAACACGTATACAATTGACAACACTGGCAATATTACACCGCAGAGTACGGGGTCTTAATGCAGTATAGCCGCAGATCCGGTTGACGCGTTGTCGACCAAAAAAAGAGGCGTTTTTTACGACGCCTTTTTTTTTATATTGTATAGAAAATCATTCGTTGTTCAATTAAATTATTTAGTTTATTCGCCTGCCGGGAAAATTGCCGGTGAAGGTTTACTTTTTATGTGTTATAAAAAGGTCAAAGGCTTTTGCGCCCTTTTTATCCGGCGTTTGCTCTTTTTTCGCTCATTGTCCCGAAAGCGCTGAAAACGAGAGAAAATCCAGGGGAATGTTGTGGTCTCCTGCTGAAAAGGAGTCGTTGTGTCCGGTAAACTTATGGTAACAAGAAATCAATCGGTAGCTTTGGTCAGCATTTTACTGGTTGTTTTAATTCTGTCTCTATATTGGCCGGTGCAAAATTATGAATTCAACAACTATGACGATAATGTTTATGTCACCGACAATGACCTGACCAGACAGGGCATCAGTTTTCAGAGCGTGAAGGATGCCTTCACTGATATCAGCACCGGCAACTGGCATCCGCTGGCGATGATATCGCTCATGCTCGACTGGCAGTTGTTCAAGAATAAATCCGGCGGGTATCACTGGACGAGCGTCATTATCCATATTTTCAATGCTGTTTTACTTTTCCTGTTTTTGCATATTGTTACGGGGACGCTCTGGCGCAGCGCCTTTGTGGCGGCGCTGTTTGCCGTGCATCCCCTCAACGTGGAATCGGTGGCGTGGATAGCGGAGCGCAAAAATGTTCTGAGCATTTTCTTCTGGATGACCACGATGCTGCTTTATGCGTGGTATGTGAAATCACCGGGCTGGAAAAGATACCTGCCGGTGATTTTTAGTTTCGCCCTCGCTTTAATGTCCAAAGCGATAGTCGTGACGCTGCCGTTCGCCCTGCTTCTTTTGGATTACTGGCCGCTGAAAAGGACGAAAATACGTCAGCAAGACGAAGAGCAAAACGCCCCGCCGCCTGTCGCGGCGCGCAAAGAGAAAATATCTTTCCTGTTTTTGGAGAAAACCCCTTTACTTGCCTTGTCGGCCGTTGACAGCGTGTTAACGCTGTATGCGGCCGATTCGGTGAAAACCATTGCCACCCTCGAAAAGATACCGGTAATGCAACGAGCCGCCAACGTCATCATCTCATACGCCTTGTACATAAAAAAGATGTTTTGGCCCTTCGACCTGACGGTCCTTTATCCGTTCAACCATAATATCCCCTGCGGGCATGTTATTTTGGCCGCGTTGCTGATTGCCGCCATAACCTTTTTTGTCTGCGTTTATTTTCGCCGGTTTCCCTTTCTGTCCGTGGGCTGGTTCTGGTATCTGGGCACCATGATTCCCGTTATCGGGATTATCCAGGTCGGGCTTCAGTCTATGGCGGATCGCTGGGCCTATGTGTCTTTTATCGGCCTGTTTGTTATGCTGGCGTGGGGCGTGTCCGGTATTTTTAACAAATCATGGGCGATAAAACTGGTCTCTGTAGTTTCCGCGGCGGCGATTGTTGCTTTGATAGTTGCCTCCCATTACCAACTTAAAACCTGGGAAAACAGTTACACTCTGTGGCGACGGGCATTAGACGTGGCTGATGAAAACTTTGTGTCGCATAAAAATATGGCTAATTATTTCATCAGCAAAGAAATGCCGCGGGAAGCGCTTCATCATCTGCAAAAAGCGAGGGAGTTATGGGCGGAGGATGACGGTATTTATAACCACTTTGGCGTGGCTTATTGGATGCTGGGCAGAGACAGCGAGGCCGTCGAACAATACAAAATAGCTTTAAAAATAAATCCGTCAAACGCGCTCAGTCATAGCAATATGGGCGTTGTTTTGTTGCGCATGGGTAAAGTTGATGAAGCGGAAAAACATCTCCGGGAGGCGGTAAGGCTGGGGATTAAATATCCGCAGGCCCATTTTTATTTGGCGGAAATTTTAAGGCAGAAAGGCTTTTCCGAGGAAGCGGAGGAGCATTATCAGAAAGCGTACCGTCTTCTGGATAAAATTATTGTGGCTAAATGAGAAAAGCTGAATTATGTTGTTGAACATGCCGCGTTCGAAATGTTGTTTTTAAAATTAATGATGCAGCCGGTTAAATAAAGTGGCGGAAAATATTTTGGAAGAAAACAAAGCGGTTGATAAAAAATATCAGCGCGCGCGCATTGCGCACTGGGATAAGGTCGCCGGGGAAATGGACAGGCGGCGGACTTTGAGCGGCTATTATCACCGGCGTCTGGAGCGGATAATGCAATTTGTCGTCCCGCCCGGCCAGAGAGTGCTGGAAATCGGTTGCGGTCAGGGCGATTTGCTGGCCGCGCTTGCGCCTGCCCATGGAGTGGGGATTGATTTTTCAACGCGGATGCTGGAACGGGCAAGGCTGAAATACCCCCAGTTGAACTTTTTGGAAGCCGACGCCCATGAATTTAACATAAACGAAAAGTTTGATTTTATAATTCTTTCTGACCTGATCAATGACTTGTGGGACGTGCAGACTGTCCTGAAAAGAGTCCGGGAGCACGCCTCTTCGCGCACGAGGGTTATCATAAATTTTTACAGCCGTTTGTGGGAGTGGCCTTTGGGGATGGTCCGGAAATTAGGTCTGGCCAGACCTAATTTGCTGCAGAACTGGCTGACGCTGGAAGACATCAGCGGTTTGCTTTTGCTTGCCGATTTTGAACTCATCAGGCACTGGGAAGAAATCATCTGGCCTTTGCGTACCCCCCTGCTTGATTCTTTGTTCAACCGGTTTTTGGCTAAAATCTGGCCTTTGCGCTGGTTCGCTCTTACTCATTTTATCGTGGCGCGACCGTCTGGCCGGGCGGCGGAAGGCAGAAAAGCCCCGAAAGTATCGGTGGTTGTGCCCGCGCGCAATGAGGCGGGAAATATCTCCCGCATATTTTCATCCGTTCCGCAAATGGGAGAAAGCACGGAATTGATTTTTGTGGAAGGCAATTCCACGGATAATACTTATGAGGTTATTGAAGAATCGATAAAAAACAGTCCGCAGAGTCAGGCTGTTCTCCTGCGCCAGAAGGGAAGGGGCAAGGGCGACGCGGTGCGTCTGGGATTCGAACACGCTTCCGGCGACATTCTGATGATTCTGGATGCCGATCTTACCGTGCCGGCAGAGGATTTGCCCCGCTTTTATGAAGTCTTGGCCAGCGGCAAGGGAGAATTTGTCAACGGCGTGCGCCTGGTATATCCGTTGGGAAGACAGGCCATGCGTTTTTTCAACTTCCTCGGCAATAAATTCTTCAGTCTGGCTTTCTCCTGGCTTCTGGGGCAGCCCATCAAGGACACTTTATGCGGAACTAAGGCTCTGTGGAAAGAAGATTATAAAAAAATTGCCGCCAACCGTTCCTATTTTGGCGATTTTGACCCCTTCGGTGATTTTGACCTTTTGTTCGGCGCAGCCAAATTGAATCTGAAAGTCGTGGAAATTCCCATCCGTTACCGTCATCGCATTTATGGCACCACAAATATCAGCCGCTGGCGGCATGGCTGGCTTTTGCTGAAAATGGTCGTCTTCGCGGCGAAGAGGATTAAATTTATATAAATGCCTTTTCATATAAAGGCGGAGCTGACCGTACCTGATGGTAAAAACTATGTACAACGAAAAGGCAGTTGAGCTTGATCGCAGTTTGACGCGGAGAAACAGACAAAGACTGTTCGGCAACAAAAGTTTGTTGTTTTGGTACGAAAAGCTTTTTGAAATTCAGTTTTCAGGCATCGATGACATCGGAGGGAAAAGAATTCTTGAGGTAGGAAGCGGTACATCGCCGCTGAAATTGTTCTACAGCAATGTCATAACCAGCGATATTCTCGATCTTGATTATCTGGACATTGTTTTTGACTGTCATGATATTGATAAATGTGGAAAAATCGAGCGCGAAAGTCTTGATATAATTACTGTGACCAATGTATTGCATCATCTGAAAGACCCGGTAAGTTTTCTCGTGAAATCTTCATTAGTGCTGAAGAAAGGCGGGTTGGTTATAATAACGGAGCCTTACTTTTCCGTTATTTCTAAAATTATCTATGAAAAGGTCCATCATGAATTTTCATCTTTGGACATCAGTGAACCGAGGCTCGGTGATATACAGGGGCCGTTAAAATCAGCTAACCTGGCTCTTCCCCACCTGATTTTTTTTGGGGATAGAAAATGGGATGACCCTATAAAAGAACTTTATCAAGGCAGAATGTCGTCTGTCTGCCATTTTTCTTCGCTTTCCTATTTTCTGACCGGCGGAATTTCCATGAAAATACCTATACCGGCACCAATCTACAGATGTTTGTTCAAAGTAGACTTGTTTGTTTCTCAACTCTTGCCGAAATTTTTCAGTTCGTTTTTTGTCATGAGATTAGAGAAAAAATAAGCTCCTTCCCGCGGGACCGAACAATCTCTCGCAAATTACCGTCAAACCACCGACGTTATCCCGTTAAAGTGAAAACGCATCGTCGTAAGCGTTAAGTATTTAAATACATTTAAGATTATGGTTTTCTGCAAGAAAAGTTTTTTTCTCTTGACTTTACCGGATGATTGTTCTAAAAAGCTTCTGACTGCTGGTCAGGAATTGACCGGTTGTCCAAGCTTGGCTGTATTTCCCACTGTAACACGATTTGAGTGATGCTCTTTATAATGCAAGGGCACACAAAAGTACAGCCGCAGGAAGTTGACTCTCAGTTCAGCATGGGCTCTGTTTTTTAAAAAGGAATCCACAGCGCGTTACTGTTGATGAGATAGCCAAAATATCCGAGTTGGGCGAGATTTCCGTTCATCATTAAAAAAAAGCAAAAGAAGAAATCTGCGGCCAAATCTTGATGGATGATATCGGTAATTTTAATCAGCAAGCCCCGGTGCTTTTTGATGAAAAAATCGACGTTTGGTTTTCCCGGCGTGTTTTCGCTGGCGTTGAATTTTTTAACAATATCAAACTGCTTAGGATTCTTATGAGTTACATGTTGCAACCCCAGCGAAGAAATCTGACCAAAAAATTTAATCCGCAAATCATCAATGACGGGAACAGGCCGGTTGATTGTGTGGCGCAGCCGCACAGGCAAAAGAATTCTCTCTTCATGAATTTTAATCAAAAACGTTATGCTCTCCGGAGCTTGTGTGGAGATGTTATTTCTCCGTATATTTTTCCTGACATTAAGGAGAAAAAAATTTACGGGACAGCTAAATTCGTAAGGGAGATATTCATTAGAAGCTTGTGACAAAAGCACGATGGATATTCTAAAAAATACAAATTTTTTCAAATAAAAAAGAAAGGTGGTTGTCATGAGTAATTTATTGGTAAACACAAGAGATCAGGAGTTTGTGTTGTTCGAGCAGCTGCAGATTGATAAATTGTTCGAAACAGAAGCATTCAAGGATTTTACCAAAGATGATTTATTGATGGTTCTCAGAGAAGCGGAAAAATTGGCGGTTAATATCATTGCGCCTACCCTGGCCGAAGGGGATAAAGAAGGGTGCACGTTTAAAGATGGAAAAGTATCCGTGCCCAAGTGTTTCCATGAGGTATGGAAGAAGTACAATGAAGGCGGTTGGCTTGCTGCCGGGGAATCTCCGGAAGTTGGCGGGCAGGGTTTGCCGCGCACGGTCAACTTTGCCATAACGGAGCTCATCGGGGCGGCGAATTACGCTTTCCAGATGTATCCTGGACTGACACACGGCGCTGCCGGTCTTATTCACAGCTACGGCACGGAGGAGCAGAAAAACAAATATATGTATAAAATGTACTCCGGTGAATGGGCGGGTACAATGTGCCTTACCGAACCGGGGGCGGGAAGTGACCTTAACCTGGTCAAAACAACGGCCAAAAAACTTCCAGACGGTAAATACTTAATTACCGGGACAAAATGTTTCATTTCTTCCGGCGATCACGATCTTACGGAAAACATCGTCCATCCTGTGCTTGCCCGCATTGAAGGCGATCCCCCCGGGACAAAGGGTATTTCTCTTTTCATCGTCCCGAAAATCAGAGTCAATGATGACGGATCTCTGGGTGAGCCTAATGACGTTAATACCGGCGGTATTGAGCACAAGATGGGCATAAAAGGTTCGGCGACGGCAACATTGAATTTCGGCGAAAACGGTAAATGTATTGGCGAACTGCTAGGCGGCCAGTGTGAGGGCATGAAAATTATGTTCCAGATGATGAACGAGGCACGGTTGGGGACAGGTATGCAGGGACTGGATTCGGCTTCCGCCGCCTATGAGCATGCCGTTCAATACGCGAAGGAACGTATTCAGGGCAACGATATTATGGCGGGTAAAGACCCCAACGCCAAACCGGTAACCATTATAAATCATCCGGACATCCGCCGTAAACTTATGTGGATGAAGTCGCACATCGAAGGCATGCGCTCCATGTGCTACTTTGTCGCTTATTGCATGGATAAGTCCACGGTTGCCAAAACAGAGGAAGAAAAAGCGAACTGGGAAGGATACCTGGATTTGATGACCACGGTGGTCAAGGCTTACTGCTCCGACAAGGGGCTTTTGATATGTTCTACAGGCATGGATGTTTACGGCGGCTATGGTTATTGCTCTGAATATCCCATGGAACAGTATCTGCGTGACGAGAAAATTGCCACTATATATGAAGGCACTAACGGTATCCAGGCTCTGACGCTCGTCGGCAGGGGGTTAGGCCAGAGAAAAGGAATGAACGCCATGAATCTTTTCGGCGAGGTTCAAAAAAATATCAAGAAAATGAAAGAGCACAAGGAATTGGGTAAATACACGGCTATTTTGGAAGAAGCCGCCAACGCTTGTATAGAGCTTACCATGTTTTTCGTACAAGCGGGCAAAGCGGGTAATTTCCTGCTTCCCATTCTCAATGCCTATAAATTCATGGAGATTTTCGGAGATGTGTTAGTGGGCCATTTTCTGATTGCCGCCGCCGGAATCGCCGCGGACAAACTTGCGGCTATTTACAAAGAAAAAGGAGCAGATACTCCGGAAAAACAAAAAGCGCTACAGAAGGAAAATAAAGAAGCGGCTTTCTATTTTGGGAGGGTTGCTTCAGCGAGATTTTTTGCTGTAGAGATTCTGACAACAGTAAAAGCCCGTTGCGAAGCGGTAAAAATGGATGAAAAAGCTCCTCTGGAGATGACCGAAGAGGCTTTTGCTTATTAATAAATCAGTATTGAGGCCGGGCATGTGCTTGGCCTCGATACGAAAAAGCCGATCAACGATATTCTCAGGGGAGACAATATAAAGTTTATTCAGCAGAAAATGCTAAGGAGGAAAAAATGACGTATGAGATTAAAAAAGTCGGTGTTTTAGGAGCGGGCGTGATGGGAGCAACCATCGCCGCTCATTTGACTAATGCCGGTATTGAATGCTGTCTTCTGGACATCATTCCCTTCGAGTTGACGGAGGCGGATAAGAAAAAAGGACTTACCGAACAAAGTCCGGCGTGGCGCAACAGGTTTGCCCAGAATGGTCTGGACGGGGCGCTGAAATCCAAGCCATCCGCGTTTTATACCAAGAAAAACGCTTCCATGATCAAAATCGGCAATTTTGAAGATAATTTGAATATGTTGGCTGATGTCGATCTGGTTATTGAGGTGGTTGTGGAAAATCTCAAAATTAAGCAGGATCTTTTTGCCAAGGTAGAGAAAGTCGTGAAAGACACCTGCATTGTAACCACGAATACATCGGGTATCCCCATCAAAGATATATCGGCGAAACTTAAACCGCAGATAAAAGAGCGTTTTTTGGGTATGCACTTCTTCAACCCGCCTCGCTATATGAGGCTTCTGGAAATAATTCCCGGGGAAAAGACGAAAAAAGCGGTTGTGGATTATATGGTGCAGTTTTCCGAAAGCGTTTTGGGCAAGGGAGTGGTTGTCTGCAAAGACAGGCCGAACTTTATCGGCAATCGTATCGGCAGTTTTGACCTGGCAAATGCCGCGCATGTGATGTTCAGCAAAGGCCTTAAAGTAGAAGAGATAGACGCCATTATCAGCAAGCCCCTGGGAAGACCCGGCTCCGCCATTTTTGGGACTATTGATCTGGTAGGTCTCGATGTTGGTTATCACGTCAGTAAGAACATATATGACGGCGTGCCCAATGATGAGATGCGCGAATTTTACAAACCGAATGAAGTAACCCTGAAGATGATGGAGAATAAATGGCTCGGCAATAAAACCGGTCAGGGCTATTACAAAAGAACCAAAGATGAAAAAGGTAAAAAGGTAAAATTGGTTCTTGACTACAAGAAGATGGAATATGTTGTTCCAACCAAACCTGTATTCGAATCCATTGAAAAAGCAAAACAGACACCTGGTAGCTTTGCCGATAAACTTAAAGTCATATTTAACGGCACGGACATTGCTGCGGAAGTTGCACGCGAGTATCTGTGTAGAAACTTCATCTACGCGGCAAATCGTGTTCCGGAAATCAGCAATACAATTGTCGGCATCGATAACGCGATGAAATGGGGCTATAACCATGAAATGGGTCCTTTTGAAACCTGGGATGCTGTTGGAGTCAAAGAAGCTGTTGAAGTAATGAAAAAATTGAAGCTTAAAGTTCCCAAAAAAGTAGAAGACATGCTCAAAGCCAAGCATAAATCTTTCTATGTGAAGAAAAAAGACGGAACCTACTACTATGACTTCTCCAAAAAAACTTACGTGAAGATGGCGGAAAATCCCAAGATTATTCTGCTCCCGTCTCTGAAGGAACGTAAAAAAGTTGTCAAGAGCAATCAGGCCGCGACATTGGTTGATATAGGCGACGGCGTTGTTTGTCTCGAATTTCACACGAAGATGAACGCCATTGAGCAGGATCTGACCAAAATGATTTATGAGAGCTGCGACATTGTTGAGAAAGATTTCGTCGGTATGGTTGTGGCAAATCACGCCACAAATTTCTCCGTGGGCGCCAATATTTTGTTTGTGCTCGATGCCGCGCAGAAGAAACAATGGGATCTGATTGCCCAGGGTGTGGAGCAACTCCAAAACGCGAATATGAGGATGAAGTATCTGTCCAAGCCTGTTGTTACCGCTCCGGCGGGTATGGCTTTGGGCGGCGGCTGTGAAATGGCTATTCACGGCGCTAAATGTCAGCCCCATGGCGAAACATACATGGGTTTGGTAGAAGTAGGTGTTGGCCTTATTCCCGCCGGTGGTGGTGTTAAAGAGTTGATGGTGCGCTGCACGGAAGGGATTCCCGACGGTTGCGTGGATGACGGTATGAATCTGCAACAGATTTACGCGAAAGTTTTTCAGAATATCGCGCAGGCTAAAGTGTCTACCAGTGCCGCCGAGGCCATGGAACTTGGTTATATCCGCAAATCTGAAGGTATCAGCCTCAGCCGCGACCAGCACATTTGGGATGCCAAACAGGCTGTCTTGGGCCTCGCCAAATTTTACAGAAAACCCAAACCGGCCATGATTCCCGTTATGGGTGAAAATTTTCGAGGTTTGATTGACGCGGCTCTTTATAATATGCGCCATGGAAACTTTATTTCGGATTATGATGTGCATGTTTCCAGAAAGGTTGCTTATATAATTTCCGGCGGCGATTGCGCCGAAGGTACGTGGGTCACGGAGCAGGATATTCTTGACCTGGAAAAGGAAGCTTTTGTCTCTCTATTGGGAGAAGCAAAAACGCTGGAAAGAATCATCCATATGCTCAATACGGGGAAACCCCTGCGTAATTAATTTAAGAGGCGGTAAGTTATCGGCGGAGTTGGCTGAATGACTTGCCGCCGTTTGGAAAGAGATAAAGAATAGACATATTTTAAGGAGGAAGATCATGCGTGAAGCTGTAATTGTTGAATCTGTAAGAAGCCCCGGTGGAAGGTATAAGCGAGGCGGATTGTCTCAAACCCGGGCCGATGAATTTGCAGTTCAGGTGGTAAAGGGTTTGATGGCCAGATTGCCGCAAGTTAAACCGGAGGATGTGGATGATTTAATCTGCGGTTGCGCTTTTCCCGAGGCGGAACAAGGAATGATTTTGGGAAGAACAATTGCCATAGGTGCGGGTTTGCCGATTTCTGTCGCCGGTATGACAGTTAACCGTTTTTGCTCGTCCGGTTTACAGTCAATTGCTGACGCGACAGCGAAAATCCGCGCCGGATGGTCGGATATCATTATTGCCGGTGGTTGCGAAACGATGACCCATATACCAATGGGTGGTTCTGCGCAGCGGCCAATGCCGGAATACCCATGGGATAAGCCTTATCTTTGGGTTAGCATGGGTGTAACCGCGGAGAATGTGGCCGCAAACTACAATATTGCCCGGGAAGATCTGGATAAGTTCGGGCTGGAGAGTAACCGCCGGGCGTACGAAGCGATTAAAGAGGGAAAATTCAAGGAAGAAATTATTCCGATTGAGGCCTATAAGTATAAAGTTAAAAACGGCAAAAGAATCCGGGAAAGGGTTATTTTCGATATGGATGATGGTGTGAGATGGCCGGCAAAATTGGAAGACATGGCTAAGTTAAAATCTCCCTTTAAAGCGGGAGGTTCCTGTACCGCCGGAAATTCTTCGCAAATGACGGATGGTGCGGCCTTTTCCATGTTGATGACGGCGGAAAAAGCGCAGCAACTTGGTTTGAAGCCTCTCGCTAAGTTGACATATTATGCCGTCGCGGGTTGCAGACCAGAAGAAATGGGAATCGGTCCTTCTGTAGCTATACCCAAAGTATTAAAAATGGCTGGTTTGACCACAGACGACATTGAACTTTTTGAAATTAATGAAGCCTTCGCCTCGCAGGCGATTTATAGTTGCCGTAAAATTGGTATTGAAGATCGATATTGGAGAGGTGATATCAATCCCAACGGCGGTGCGATTGCTTTAGGGCATCCGCTGGGCTGCACCGGCGCGAAACTAACCGCGCAGCTTTTACATGAAATGAAACGCCGCGGCGCGAAACGGGGAATCGTTTCCATGTGTATTGGTGGTGGTATGGGAGCCGCCGGCATCTATGAGCTGCTGTAGTCCCAGTTTCCCCTGACGCAGGCCGCAGCCTTCACGGGCTGCGGCCTTTTTTGTCAGGCGTTCTTGAACAGCCTGAAAGACTCGACGCGGGTGCTTTCTCAGGAATGACAGGTTTGTGTCACCCCCGCCCGCGCTTCCGCGAGGTCAGGCTGCGGCGGAGGGCCAGTTCTCTGTGTATCACGGGAAGAAGTTTTCAAGGCGCTGGATTCCCCCTGCCCTNNGTATGGGAGCCGCCGGCATCTATGAAATGCTTTAATTAAAGCGCGCCTTCCTGTCGCCAAACTAAAAATAGCCGATTCCTCCGCTATCCAGCAATTCCGTGAATAGCGGGGGATCGGCAAATCATTGCTTGGCTAAATCACAAAAAATATTTTTCGTTATTGTAATTTGTTTTGGTCGCAAAACATGCTTTATTTTGGATATTAAGCAGGGACGCGGATGGAAGAAATTTCCTTGAAATGGCGCAAACTTTAAGCTATAGCAAATCGACATCGGGCGGTTAACTCAGCGGGAGAGTNNGTTCAATCCCAGCACCGCCTACCATCTGTATTTGAAAAGATTGACAAATATTTGCCAATCTTTTTTTATTTTGTTAATTATCTTATCAATCTATCGCTCGTTGCCGTCAATTTTTGCCAGAAACAGGGAGAACTAGTCTTATAAAGAAAGCAGATAATGAATGACACGATCATGAAGGAAAAAACATTCAAATACATCAATGCCTGCATCATTGCCGTTGGATTTTGTTTCTTGTTTATCGGCCTGTTTTCCCACTCTTTGGTTGATTTCGACCTGTGGGGTTATTTGGCCTTCGGCAGAGTTTTCTGGGAAAACGGTTATTTCCCGTATCAAGATGTATTTGCATATACGCCGACAAAGCCCGTGTGGGTGTACCACGAATGGCTCACCGGCGTAATTTTATATCCTTTACTTAAATATCTGGGGCCGGCAGGAATCCAGTTGCTCCGTTATACTCTTATCGTGCTGACTATTTACATCATGTACCGTACGGTTTTGCAAAGGGGGGCAACTCCGGTCTTCGCTTTCCTATGTATCAGCCTAAGCCTTATGTTGATGCGCTGGGGGTATGTGCCGGTAATGAGGGCACAGATATTCACCTATTTATTTTTTACTTTATCTATTTACCTTATAGAAATCGCCAGAAAAGACGGAAGGTGGTTTTTTCTGTTAGGGATTATACCCGTCCAGCTTTTGTGGTGTAATTTGCACGGAGGTTTTGTCGCCGGCCTTGGCTTAATTGCTCTTTATGCTTTGGGCGAAGGATTGTCGGGAAAGAAATTTATGCCTTTTGTTTTTATATTTATCGCTGCTGTCCTTGTGACACTGGTCAATCCGTACGGGATTGACTATTGGCGGTATATAATTAAAGCGGTCACCATGCCGCGTCCGGAAATATGGGAATGGCTTTCCGTATTTGACGCATGGAAAATTGAATTCATGCGTGAGCCCATTATTATCTTCGGTGCGCTCAGTGTTGCTTGCTTATCATCTTTTCTTTTTCGGGGAAAAAGACATTTGACAGAAACGGTAATCATCGCGGCGGCAGTATTTATGGGCGTTAAGCATGTCCGGCATGTCGTCTTTTTGGGTGTCGTGTTTGCGGTATTTATGCCCGGTGCGTTATCGGGGATGAGAGAATTTTTAAAAAGCCGGCTTGTTTTACAGCGTATAGCATGGCTGACGCCGATATTGCTTATCGTCTTTTATTTATCGGCTAATTCTCTTGTGAAGAAAACGGCTTTTCTGGACGTGTTGCCCACATTTTCGCTTTCGGCGCCGTCCAATGTTTTCCCCACAGGGGCGTTGAAGTGGCTGGATGAAAATTCCTTTGAAGGCAACATAGCGCCTTCATTTCCGTGGGGGGAATATCTGATCTGGTCATGCTATCCCCGATGCAAGGTTGCTATGGATGGCAGATACGAGACAGTATATCCCGAACATGTTCAAAAGGAATATTTCGATTTTTTGCGCGGCGGAAAAGATTGGAGGATATTTTTAAGAAAATATCCGCACGATGCTTTTTTGCTGCCGGCAAAAACAAAGATTCATTCCCTGATGATTGAAGAACAAGCGTGGAAAACGGTGTACTCGGACGACCTTTGTGTTTTATTTGTTAAGAAAGATTATAAAAAGGTGAAACCTCAAAACAAATGACGGGGAATTCTGGGAAGAAGGCTCATCCGAAAAGATTGTACCTGATAATACAGTATATTGCCCGAAATCCGTCCTTCCAGTTTGTTTTTTTCCCTTCGGCGTATGTTCTGCCATAGTAGGACACGGGGACTTCATAAATGCGCAATTTTTTTTTGGCGATTTTTGCTGTTATTTCCGGTTCAAAACCGAAGCGGTTTTCCTTTATGCTTATTTCTCTGATGGCCTCTCTGGTAAATACTTTGTAGCAGCACTCCATATCTGTCAGGTTCAAATCAGTAAAGATATTGGACAGCAAAGTGAGGCATTTATTGCCGAGGTAATGCCAGAAATATAATACGCGATGCGCGCCGAGGCCCATGAAACGCGAGCCGTAGACGACGTCAGCCCTGCCGTCGAAGATAGGTTGCAGAAGAATGCGGTATTCGCGCGGGTCATATTCCAGATCAGCATCCTGGATGATAATTATGTCACCCTGGGAATTATCGAATCCCGTTTGTATGGCTCTGCCTTTTCCGTAATTTTTCCCGTGTAAAAATATTTTCACATCGGGATGTCTGAAATTGTTTAATATTTCACCTGTTCCGTCTGTGGAACCGTCATCTATGACCAAAACTTCTTTTTTATAAGGGGTGGCCAAAACGGCATTTATGATTTCTTGGATTGTGTTTTTTTCGTTGAATACGGGTATAATGATGCTAATTTTTATGTTTGCCGGGTCAGTTGTTTTTGGCTTACATGAAGATGTCAATTTAATTCCTTCATTGTGGCAAGGTATTTTTTACAAAGTTCGCGATAGTAATCAATACCCGCTTTCGCCGTTAATTTTTGGTTACTGGTGACATCGTGGGTGATGACCGCCGGGTTGCCAGATACGTTCTTGCCGGCGGGAATGCGCATGCCGTTTTTTATCAATGATCCCGCGGAAACAAAAACGTCTTCTTCGCAAACGACATTGAAAAGCAATATCGATCCCATGCCGATAACACAGCGTGATTTTATTTGTGCGTCATGAATCAAGACGCTGTGAGCGATAGTAACATCATTGCCTATGGTTACTGCAGAGCCGGGAAAAACATGGATGACGGCGTTGTCTTGGATACTGCAACGGTCTCCGATTACGACCGGTCCAAAATCGGCCCGGATAGAAGCTCCGGGCGCAATTAAGCATTCATGCCCGATTTTCACGTCGCCGATTAAAACGGCGTTGGGATGAACAAAGGAATCTGATGGAACAAACGGTATTTTTCCGTCAAATTCGTAAAGAGCCATGGACAAATTCCACCTTGTTTAAGATGTCAGAGAAATATTAACAGAACCACCGCGACCCAGGATATCATGCATGTGAATGTATCCCCGGAGAGTCTTCTTCCCGTTGACCACGGCAAAGGCGGTAATTTCTTTTTTCTGCATCTGTTCTACGGCCTGCGCAAGTGTCGCGTTTTCGTCTATCGTCTTGGGATTACGCGTCATCATTTCATCGATTGTTTTGCCTTCGAAGGAAACACCGTTTCCAATCATGCGGCGCACGTCCCCATCCGTTAAAATGCCCAGAAGTTTGTTTTTCTTGTCGGTAATCAGGACAAACCCCACGTTTTTGCGGTCAATCTCCTGAATGGCTTTTTGTACGGATGTGCCGCTGAATATCCGGGGAATTTTCTTTCCGACGATCATTGCTTCCCTCACCGGCTCCTTTAGTCTTGCGCCCAGGTTGCCGCCCGGATGAAATTTATAGAAATCTTTTTCTTTGAATCGTTTTTTATCAATCAAAGCGATAGCCAGGGCATCACCCATGGCCAGCGCGGCGGTGGAGCTGGAAGTGGGAGTCAGGCCGAAAGGACAGGCCTCTTTTTCCACAGAAACGTCGATGACAATATCGCTGGCCTGCGCCAGCGTTGATGCACGTTTTCCGGTAAAAGTGATAATGGGGGTTCCGATATGGCGGGCAGAAGAAATAATCGGGACAAGCTCACGGGTTTCCCCGCTGTTGGAAATCGCCAGCAGAACATCTTCTTTTGTGACAATGCCCAGATCGCCATGAATGCCTTCGACGGGATGCAAAAAAAGCGCCTGAGTGCCGGTGCTGGTGAGCGTGGCCACTATTTTTTTGCCTATCAAACCGGATTTGCCGATTCCGGTAATAATAACTCTGCCTTTTGATTTATAGATTAAGTTCACCGCCCGGGAAAAATTGCGGTCAAGCTTATTAATCAGGCTCAGAATGCTCTGAGCTTCTATTCTTAAGACTTCAATTGCTCTTTTTATTGCATTTTGAGTTTCTTTCATTTCAAACCTTCAGTTGTCATTACCGGGTAATTATGTCCTTTACATTAAGCGGCACTGCATGTAAAACTAGCAAAAAACAACGCACAAGACAAGAATCAAATAGCGCTGTTTTCATGCGGTGTTTAGTGGGATAAAATTTATCCGTCCAGGCATATTGACCTTGGGAGCGGTTATCTGCTAATACTCAAAAAAAATTTTATATAGAGAAATGCATCGTGAAAGCTGTTTTTATATCCGACGCTCACTTGAAAAGTTCTTCAGACGAAAAATACGGGCGTCTTATGGATTTTTTCGACGACCTGCAAAGAGGCAAAATTTCGTCTCTCATCCAGGCGGACAGGAGGGATTGCGAGCCGGTTTATATCGAAGATTTATTCATTGTCGGTGATTTATTTGATTTTTGGTTTTGTCGCAAAGATAGCATTTATCCCGATTTCAAATTGATCATCGATAAGCTGGTCGAGCTTAAGCAAGCGGGAATCAGAATTCATTTGTTTGAAGGCAACCATGATTTTTTTATGAAAGAATATTTCCATGCCGTTTTGGGAATGAAAGTATTTGAGGAATGGGCTGAATTGAGAATTGATGGCAAAAATTTTCTGATTGCTCACGGGGACACGGCGGATAAAACCAATATGGTTTATATGATGTTTAGGAAAATATTGCGCAGCCGCGCGTTTTATCATTTTCAACGTTTTATCCCCTCGCCGATTTTATGGGGTATTGCCGGCTTGAGTTCCGCCGCCAGCAAAGAATTAAACAAAGGAAACGGCGGGGCGTTGTTTGAAAAAATGTCTTCTTATGCTGGAGAGAGGCTCGAAAAAGACTATGATGTCGTTATTTTGGGACATTCTCATCATGCTGTTGTGCGTAATTTTGTGATTAATGGGAAAGAAAAAAAATTTATCGCCTTGGGTGATTGGGTAAAACATTATTCGTTTCTTTACTATGACGATGGAAAATTTTTCCTGAGTCGCTACCGCTCTCGGCGGGAAGGAGGCGTAAGTATATGAATTTCGGTGGAATATATCCATCATGTTTGTTGCGCGACGCGAAATTCGCGGTTATTCCCGTTCCCTATGATTTGACTTCCACTTATCAGCCGGGAAGCAGACGGGGACCAATGGCAATTATTGAGGCGTCGGGTAACATGGAATTATATGATGAAGAATTGAAAAAAGAAACATATTTGTGCGGTATTAATACAGCCGAGCCTTTAAATGTTGATGCCCGTGGACCGAGAAATATGGTTAGTTTGGTGCGTAAAAAAATTGCCCGGATTGTCGCGCTGAATAAAATCCCGGTAATGTTGGGAGGCGAACACAGTGTAAGTTTGGGCGCCGTGCAGGCTCTGGCGGAAAAATACCCGCGGCTAACCGTGGTGCAGCTTGATGCGCATGCTGATCTTCGGGACAATTATCAAAATTCTCCTTACAGTCATGCCTGTGTAGCCAGAAGGATTGCCGAGATATGTCCGGTGATTCAGGCGGGCATCAGAAGCATGAGTAAGGAGGAAGCGGAGTATTTATCGAAAAGTAAAGTGAAAAGTTTCAGTGCCGATTTGATTTTAGACAACAAAGATTGGCTCGAGAAAATATGTAAAAATCTGCGCGGCGATGTTTATGTGAGCATTGATTTGGATGTTTTTGACCCGTCCATTATGCCGTCCACCGGCACGCCGGAACCCGGCGGTCTTTACTGGAATCAAGTCTTACGCTTGCTGAAAAAGATTGCACAAATATGCGATATTCGCGGTTTTGACGTGGTGGAACTTGCGCCGCTTCCCGGTATTGTTGCGCCGGATTTTCTGGCGGCGAAGCTTGTTTACCGTTTCATGGGCTACATAACCGAATAAAAATAATCAAAATGTTTTTGAAATTTGTGAAATATTGATGATTGAATGCTTTGGTGAAATAACTCCTTGACAAATATTGGAGTTAATGGTGTAAATTTGCGTCTTCGAAAGAGGTAAGATCGCGGGGTGGAGCAGCTTGGTAGCNNTAACCCGAAGGTCAGAGGTTCAAATCCTCTCCCCGCTACCAAATATTTTCAGGGGCCGGATTTATATTCGGCCCCTTTTTCAGAAAATACGTTGCTAAATTGTTTTCAGTAAATGCGCCTGTTTTTTTGTAAAAACAGACGTGTTTTTAAGACGCAATAAGATACAGATATACCATCCGGGAAATTAAAATTCCCAAACCCCCATGATGGGCTGTTCATCTTTGTAGTGGTTGAATTCACCTATGTATCTGTAGGAGGTGAATCGCCAAGGAGCTTCAACCAGATATTGTGCCGCCGGTTCATCCACGCCAATGATAAAAGCAGGAATACATATGGCTAAGTAGACCGCGGTGGAGATTATTGAGCCGACCGCGCAGGGAGGCCTAACAAGAAAGACGTCAACGACTTTTATTCCGACCGATGGCTCAGTCGATGCTTCCGTCGGAGTTGTTGCCGGAGAGTATTGTGTTTCTGCCCGGACCATAATTGGACAGGAAAAGTTAAATGTAATCATGAACATCAGGATTACGAATAATGTTTTTTTCATCGCTAATCCTCCTTTAAGTTTTTCCCCTTTAGTTTAAATCATACTTTTTCTGCTCGTCAATACTGTTCAATGGAGTTATTTATGGGACGTGTTTCGCCGATAATGTGTTGACGGATTCATAAATTGATGTGTGAATTATTTTTATTATAGAGATGGAAGGCCTTGAAAGTATTTTCAATGCCTTCCATTCACTCTTTTATTTTACTCTGAACCATTTTTGGCTTCTTCCGAGCGTGGGAATGCCAAGAAATCCTCTTAACGTTAGAACATCTCCCTTGACCCATATTTTGCATTTGTAGGTTTTACCCTGATCCGGATCCATGACCGAGCCGCCAGCGTATTCTTCTCCGAGTTCTCCGTCAGTTTTTCCGGTTTTTTTCATGTCCTTAATGATTATCATGCCCACCACGGGTTTGTTCTTTAACTCTCCCGCGCATTTTTCACATAGGGTATCTTGCGGTTTTAAAAGCAGCTTGGATACTTTTCCGAAATATGCCCCGTCTTTTTCAAAGATTTCAACGTAGGATTTAGCTTTGCCCTTATCCGCACCTTCATCGGAAACGGTTTTCCATATTCCGATAATTTCGTTTTGAGCGCTGGCGATTCCGCCTAACGTCAAAACGGAAAATAAGCAAATGGCAACAATCGCAATAATCTTTTTTATCATATCTAATCCTCCTGCTTTTAAATATGGTTCTTGATCATTTACCCTTACCTCAGTTCGGAAGAACATGGTAGTTTTTAATCATTAAACCAGACGATAAGTCAAGCAATTTGAACGAATTGGCGCTTCTGATTGCCGCAGGTTCAAGAGAGTTGGTTTTGCACTAAAATCAATTAGATATATATACAATCGGGCCGAATGGAATAGTAGCGGGTGAAGGAAAAGCGCAACTTCATGAGGCAAAAAACGGGATTTTAATAGTAATCATACTTTGATGGATTCCTGATTCAACTTTTGACTGCTCATCCACAGATTGAGAGCATGATGCGCTGTTTCTACGTAAATTCGTTTTTTGTCTTTTTTGTTGGTTTTATTTTCCTGATGTTTTTCCAACAGACCAAAATTTATATTCATGGGTTGAAAAGACATGCTCGGCTTGCAGGTTATGTAATGAATCAGTGCTCCGAGGGCGGTGGCTTCAGGCGGCGGTTCCAATTTCCTGCCTTCTTTTATGAAAGCCGCATTTAAACCGGCTAAGAGTCCCATGGCCGCCGATTCGAGATATCCTTCCACGCCGGTGATTTGCCCGGCGAAAAAAACATTTGGTTTCGTTTTTAGTTGCAGTGATTTTTGCAGAAGGGAAGGGGAATCAATATAGGTATTGCGGTGAATACTGCCGTAGCGCGCAAAATGCGCGTTTTCCAAACCGGGAATGAGGCGAAAAATTCGTTTCTGTTCCGGCCAGGTAAGTTTTGTTTGAAATCCCACCATGTTAAAAAGAGTGGCGGCATAATTTTCACGGCGCAGCTGAACAACTGCATATGGCGTTTTGCCGGTTGCCGGATTGGGCAGACCGACAGGTTTCATCGGGCCGAAAGCCAGCGTATTTTTGCCGCGCGCCGCCGATATTTCTATCGGCAGACAGCCTTCGAAGTGACGGATTTCTTCAAACGGCTTAAGCGCCATTTTTTCTCCGGCAAGTAATTCTCTGCGGAAAATTTTGTATTCTTCTTCGGACAGCGGGCAATTAAGATAATCCGGTGTTCCTTTATCATAGCGCGAAGCCCAGTAAACTTTTTTCCTGTCGATGGAATTCGCTTCTACAATCGGCGCGATGGCGTCATAAAAGTATAAGTAGGAACTGCCGAGTAATTCGGTTATTTGATTGGCCAAAGCATCAGAGGTAAGAGGGCCGGTAGCGATAATGGTCAGGAATCCTTCAGGGATATTAGCGCATTCCTTTCTGATCAAAATAAAATTTTTTTCGGCGCAGAGTTTTTTTTCCACGTTTTGTGAAAAAGTTACGCGGTCAACGGCAAGCGCACTACCTGCGCTTACAGCTGCGGCATCCGCAGCGCACATGATCAAAGAATTGAGAGATCTCATTTCGTTTTTCAGCAAACCCGGAGCGCTATCCGGACTGTTGGACTTTAAAGAATTGCTGCAGACCAGTTCGGCGAGAGATTCCATTTTATGGGCGGGAGAAAATTTTTGCGGCTTCATTTCATAGAGGCACACACTGTGGCCGCGTCTTAAAAGCTGCCAGGCCGCTTCGCATCCGGCCAGGCCGCCGCCGATAATAATGACTTGGGCAGATTTCATTCCGCTGATTTATTTTTAGGGAGTTTTTTGATGTTTTTGCATTCCGGGTAGCCGGTGCATCCGAGGAACTGACCGT
>DIEW01000077.1 GCA_002418825.1 Syntrophaceae bacterium UBA5764
AGCACCGGGTCGCGCATGACGATGTTGGGTGAAGCCATGTCTATTTTGGCGCGCAGAACATGGGAGCCGTCTTTGAATTCGCCCTGCCGCATCCGGTAAAACAAATCTAGGTTTTCTTCGACCGAGCGGTTGCGGTAGGGACTGTCTTGGCCCGGTTCGGTAAACGTGCCGCGGTATTCGCGTATCTCGTCCGCGCTCAGGCTGCAGACATAGGCGTCTCCTTTTTTTATGAGTTCCACGGCGAATTCGTAGAGTTTCTCGAAATAATCGGACGCGTAAAACAAGCGGTCTCCCCAGTCAAATCCCAGCCAGCGTATATCGCGGATGATGGATTCGACAAATTCCATGGATTCACCGGCCGGGTCCGTATCGTCCATCCGGAGGTTGCAAGTCCCCTTATATTGCGCAGCGATGCCGAAGTTAAGACAAACAGATTTGGCGTGCCCGATATGAATATATCCGTTGGGCTCGGGTGGAAAACGGGTGGCTACGCGGTTTTCGTTTTTGCCGGCGCGCAGGTCTTCGTCGATAATATCGCGGATGAAATCGCCGGGGGGCGCACTTGTCTTGTGTTCCATAAATTTAAAAATACTCCTTGTCGCGGGTTTTTCCGAGCTCATGACTATAAGAAAACCCTTGCTATTGTCAATAGAATGATGAGGCTTGAAAACTATACGGAAATCCAGCCGCCATCGACGTTCAGGATAACACCCGTGCAATAACTCGCGCCGGGAGAAGCCAGGAACAATACGGCCGTTTTTAATTCGTCATCGCCGCCGAACCGTTGCATGGGAATGGATTTTTTAATGGCATTGCCTTTTTCCCGGATGCTCCAATCGGTCATTTTGGAGGGAAACCAGCCGGGAGCAAGCGCATTGACGGTAATATTGTGTCTTGCCCATTTGGCGGCAAGGTCTTTGGTCAGGCCCGCCACCGCCGCCTTACTTGCCGTATAAACCACTGAATCCATTTGTTCCGGCATGGTACCCACAAAAGAAACAATGGAAGCCAGATTGATGATTCTGCCGTAATTTTGAGAAGCCATGATTTTCCCCGCCCGCTGACACATCATCCAGAGGCCGGTAACGTTTGTTTCCATAACCTTTCTCCATCCATCCATGGGGAATTCCAGCGAAGGAGCGCCCCAGGTCGCTCCGGAATTATTGACAAGAATGTCCACCCTGCCGAATTTTTTCATCACGCTGCGGAAGAGATTATCCACATCTTCTTCCCTGGCTACGTCGCATTGAACGGGGAATACTTCTGCTTTCAGTTGGCCGCTCATTTTTTGAGCAACTTCTTCACAACGCTCGATTTTTCTTGAAGCCAAAACGAGATTTGCTCCCGCCTCTCCCAGCGCGTACGACATTTGCAGTCCGATGCCCGCAGCTCCTCCGGTGACGATTGCCACCTGTCCTTTGAGACTCAGAAGTTCATGAACGCTTCTCATAAAAAAATCCTCCTGAAAGTTTACTTTGGGTATTTCCGCCTGGTCCACCGTTGAGATATATTTTGCCATATCGAGCGATTGCACCCGTTAGTTGCCCACGGTCACCGCCAGCCCTTCTTTTTCAATGAGGTGTTTTAGTTTCCGAATGTGGTTTTCGCCCGGCGCTTTGCCCTGCTCATAAGAGTAGGTTTTTCCCAGTTGTTTGCTTTTTGCTTTGCCTCCTTCGTGATACGGCAGCAGTGAGATTTTTTGCGCGCCGAGTTCGATACCCAGCGTGGCGATTTGCCGAATATGGTTTTCGGAATCATTGAAGCTGGCAATCAACGGCACGCGTAGCCATAGTTCACTCAGACCAAGACGCGCCGCTTTTTGCAAATTTTCCAAAATCAGGTCATTTTTAATACCGGTTGTTTTCCGGTGCTTATCCGAATCCAGTTGCTTAATGTCAAAAAGCAGTAAATCAACAACGGGAAGCAGACTTTCCATGCTGGTCCAAGATCCCACGCCTGATGTTTCCAGCGCCGTGTGCAGCCCTTCTTTTTTACAGGCCGTCAAAAATTTTTTCGCAAATGCCGGCTGCGATAAAGGTTCGCCGCCGGAAAGGGTAACGCCGCCGCCGGAATTTTCATAAAATATTTTATCCTGTAAAACCTCGTTTACCACTTTCGCCACGGTTAAATATTTTCCGCACTGTTTCAAAGAATCGTATAGACAGGCGGCCACGCAGGAAAGACATGAGTCGCATTTTTCTCTGTTGATTTTTCGCCCCGCTGTTTTGGTGATGGTGATTGCACCACGCGGACACGCCTGAACACAGGCGCCGCAGCCGCGGCAGTTGATGTCTCTTACCATCATTTCAGGAACGAAATTTTGCGACTCGGGATTGGAACACCACGGACAACTCAGCGGGCAGCCTTTCATGAAGACGGTTGTGCGTATGCCCGGCCCGTCATGAACACAGAATTTTTGGATATTGAAAATGAGCCCTTTTTCTTTATCGTTCACGTAAGGGTCTGCTCCGTTCTGGCGATGATATGATCCTGCAGTCCCGAAGATAAATCGACAAAGTAAGCGCTGAAACCGGCGACTCTCACAATAAGGTCGCTGTAACGCTCGGGCTGGGCTTTTGCCTTAAGCAATGTTTCGCGGTCAACCACGTTAAACTGTATATGCGGCACCTTGAGTTTTTTCCATGTTTTGAGATAGCTCAAGAAAGCCGGTTTTAAATCATCCTCCAGAAATTTTGGCAAAAATTTCTGGTTGAGCAGATGATTAAATGTGTTTACTGTGCTGATTTTAGAGCATGATTTCAGCACGGCCGTAGGGCCTTTTTTGTCTCTTCCCGGCGCGGGAGCCAGCGTGGAATCGGCAAACGGTTCTCTGTCGAATCTCCCGTCGGGCGTTGCCGGCGTGTCCGCCGCCAGTCCGTAGGTCGCGGAAACAGCGCTGCCGTCGCCGCGATGGGAGTGTCCGAATCGGTCCTTTACCTCTTCCATGGCCGCTTCGCCCCTGGTCTGCACTATCCGGGCAATCTCATCGGCGTAATCATCGTCATTGCCGAACTTTGGCGCGTTAAGACAGGCGAGGCGCACGTCTTCACGTCCCGCCCAGTTTTTATCCATTATCGTAATCAATTCCGGCAGTGTAACTTTCCTGTCTTCAAACACGATTTTTTTAATGGCGGTAATCGCATCCGCCACATTCGTTCCGCCGATCACCTGCGAAAAATGATGCAGCAAGGAATTATAAACCCACCGGCGGCAGTCTTTGCCCTGTTCGATGCAGCCATCCAGAAGAGCGGAGTAAAACGGGCGGGGTGCATATTGCGTCAGAAGCTCATTATTGATTCTTTCCAGCGTTTCGATTTTGCTCGTGAAAAATTTCACCTGCTCGGCATAGGCCTCAAGAACATCTTCCCAGCTTTTGAAAGTTGCCGGATCCGGTGTTTTCGCTCCGTGCTGCTCGCCGGTTTTCGGATTCACGCCCTGATGTAGCGCCCACCACAGGCATTTCGGCAAAACAAAATAGCCTACGGAGCGGCGCACGACGTTTTTCCCCGGAATTTCAATATATACACAGCCGCTGACGGCATATTGTTTGGCTTCGTTTTTCGGAACACCCCAGCGTTCGTAAAGGGGTATCAGGGCTTCATCGTTAAACAGAGAAGGATAACCAATGCCGGTTTTGATGACATCGGTTGCGCGGGAATAAACTTCGTCCGGTGTCCCCTCGTGCACGCGCAGCGCGATGCTCGGCTCGATTATTTTCAGCGACTTGGCTGCTTCCATTGTAAGATATGTCAGGTCGTTGGTCACGTCCCTGCCTTTTTCATCCGTGCCACCGATGGTGACGGCCTGCAGCGACGCCACGCCGCTGTAAACGGAACTGACGGTGGGAGAATAAACGAGGCCTAATTCATTGAGCTTAATCCAGAGCAGCTGCAAAATACCCAGAGTTTCTTCTTTGGTAATCTTTCCTTCTTTTAAATCCTTTTCGTAATAAGGGCCAAAAAGATAATCGATGCGCACGCCGATGCCGAGGGTGGAATATTCCAGATACCTTACCAGATGGATAAAATAGAAAAACTGAATGGCTTCTATAAACGTCCGGGGAGGATTTGCCGGAACCCAGGCGCATGTTTCGGCGATTTCTTCAAGAATCTTTTTACGCGTGGCATTTTTTTGCCTGACGGCTGATTCCTTAGCCAGAACGGCGTAGCGTTTTGCAAAATTAATGACGGCCTCTAAAGAAATTATAGAAGCGGTGAGAAAATCTTTTTGCTCGACGTAGTCAGCCGGGATTTTTTGGTCGAGCCTTGCCATTTTTTCCCGAATTTCATTAATCAGTCCTTGCAGTCCCAAGTTAAACAGTTTTTCATAATTGGGAATGCCCAGTTCGGAGAGCTGGCTCCAGAGAAAAGTTCCTTCATATGTCCAATATTTTTTTAAATCTTCGGGCAGAACAGCCTGATGGCGGTCGCTGATTGATTTGCCTTTCCAGTATTTACAAAGTTCATCAAGCTCTTTTCTTCCCGCGTCATCAAGCAGGGTCTTTCCGGCGGGGCTGTTGGCCAAACGCTGCGGTGATTTCCAGTTCTGTTCAATCGGGTGAAAAATGCCGTTGGGCTCCGCTGTCTGATAGCCGACAATCCGTTCATAATCCCGGATGAAGATGCCCATCTTATTTAAAATATTCGCCAGCGCTTTTGCGCGCCGTAGAACCATCGCCTCACCCTCGGTTGCCTTGTACGATTCGGTCATGAGCCGGGAGCGCTGCAAATCCAGACGGATTTCCGAACGGAACATGCCGCGTCCGGATTCGTCATCGGCATAGCCTCGCTTGATGTTGCGAATGGCGCGGCTGACGAATTGTTTACGCAGATTTTCCGGTGTTAAAGTTTGTGCCCGCATATAATTTTCCTTTCAAGTATTTTCAGTAGTGATTACTGAATGTTGCATAGTCAGCAATAATTTTTAATTTCGTTTAAAAATATCGTTAATCAACAACTCAGCGCCTTTTTGAGATTATCCATGGTCAGGTTGCCACCGGACATAATCATAACAACCTTTTTTCCGCAGAGGCGCTCTTTTATTTTATAGGCGGCAATGAGAGAGACGGCGCCTGCGGCTTCCGCCAAATTATGCGTGGCAGAAAGCGCCATTCTTATTCCTTCCAGGATTTCGTCTTCCGTGAGCAGGACGACATCTGTGATCGCGTCTTTGAGAATCACGTAGGGAAGCTGAAAAACACTTCTGGCGGCTAGGCCATCGGCGATTGTCTGAGATTCGTCAAGAATAACAATTTCTCCTTTTTTCCAGGCGTGGTAAAAAGACGCGGCATTGTGCGGTTCCACACCGATAATTTCTATGGCGGGATTGAACGCCCGCACGGTTTTTATCAGTGACGCGCAGCCCGCGCCGCCGCCAATGGGGCAGATGATGGTGTCAACAGCAGGCAAATCTTCCATTATTTCCAGTCCCATAGTGGCCAGGCCAT
>DIEW01000056.1:0-147 GCA_002418825.1 Syntrophaceae bacterium UBA5764
TGGCGATACCGTCGCAGACGCCGATTACCGGGAACTCCACCGGTGTGCCGCCGGCCATGCGGATTCCCGCTTTAACGTCTGCGGTGATAATATCCAGATGGATATGGCCGGGGACAACTTCGTTGGCGGAATTAACCACGCCGATTA
>DIEW01000056.1:156-545 GCA_002418825.1 Syntrophaceae bacterium UBA5764
TTAAAGAGCGAACGGTGCGGCGCCCTTTCCAATCCTTTTTTCATCAGGTCGCTTCTCATAATCATTCTCCGTTTTTAACTAAAAAATTATTACCTCTCGTCATTGCGAGCGTCCGTGGGGTGCGCGGCAATCTTGATACGATTAGGAGCTTGCCTCGCTCATTGTATGAGTTCGCAATGACAGATGCTTTTTTTATTTTTTTCTTTTCTCCGGGCGCAACGCGCGCACGGCGGCGCCTGCCCGCCACATTTCCGATTCGCGCATTTCCGTGAGTTCCGCATCCAATTTTTCCTTGTAATCCGGCGCGCTGTTGGCTTTTAAAACTATTGCCGTTTCCTTGCCCCTGGCAACTGATTTGTAGAGTTTCTTGAATACCGGCTCCACCGCTT
>DIEW01000056.1:571-888 GCA_002418825.1 Syntrophaceae bacterium UBA5764
GCAGTTGGCATACATCCAGTCCATACCGTTTTCGTCAACCAGACGGATTAAACTCTGCGTTAATTCTTCCACTGTTTCGTTGAACGCTTCGCTCGGCGTGTGTCCGTGTTTGCGCAGTTCATTATACTGTGCTTCCATAATACCCGCCAGCGCGCCCATCAGTACGCCACGTTCACCGGTGAGGTCGCTGTATACTTCCTTTTCAAAAGTAGTGGGGAAAAGATAGCCTGAACCGATAGCAATTCCTATAGCCAGTGTTCTGTCTTTGGCGCGCCCGGTGGCATCCTGATGCACGGCGAAACTGGAGTTGATGCCGC
>DIEW01000056.1:961-2170 GCA_002418825.1 Syntrophaceae bacterium UBA5764
TGTAAACGATGGAAAAGCCGTGCGAAAAGTATAAAGCGTCTTCTTTTTTAAGGTTTGCTTTGACTTTCGGCCACAGCATCATCTGGGCTGCGTCCGATACCAGGTACTGAATAATCGTGCCGCGTTTAACCGCCTCTTCAATGGAAAAAAGCGTTTTTCCCGGAACCCAGCCGTCGGCTACAGCTTTATCCCAGTAGGACTTGTCTTCAAGGGCCTGGCCGATAATGACGTTTATGCCGTTATCTTTCATGTTCATCGCCTGCGCCGGTCCCTGAACTCCGTAGCCCAAAACGGCTACAACTTCGCCTTTTAAAATTTCCTGTGCTCTGCTGAGTGGAAATTCATCGGATGTGATTACTTCTTCTTCAACGCCGCCAAAATTTATTTGTGCCATATATACCCCCTGTTATTTAGATAAATTTATTTTAGTTTTTTAATTCCAAGGCGACAAGACCGGTTCTGGTGATATCGGCGATGCCCAGCGGTTCAAGGCGTGCCATAGCCAGGTCAATCTGCACTTTGTCTCCCGTTATTTCCAGAATTACATAATTTTCGTCGGACTTTATTACCTTCCACTGATTATCGTCAATAGCTTTTTTGATTTGCTCCTTTTTGTCTTCCGTCATGTTTAGCCGGACTAAAATCATCTCCCGGTGAACAGAATCCACATTGGTCAAATCTTCAACAGAAATTACATCGACCAGCCGCTGCAACTGATTTTCGATGCGTGAAATCGTCGCTTGATTGCCGATGCTGGTCATGACGATTTTGGATATTTCGTACTGCGTGGTGGTATTAACGCTGAGGCTTTCAATGTTGTATCCCTTGCCGCCCAGCGTGCCCGCGATTCTGGCCAGAACGTCGGGTTTGTTGTAAACAAGTATTGAGATGATATGTTCCTTTTTTTCCATGCTGTCCAACCTTTCTGTTTATAAAATTAGTTAATCATTTCTCTTGTGCCCAAATCCATTTCGCTGAGCGATTCGCCCGGCCGCACAATGGGATAGACGCATTCTTCACGCGAAACGCGGAAATCCATCAGCACCGGTTTATCAATGGAAAAGGCTTCGCGCAGAGTTTTTTCCACTTCAGCGGGTTTGGTTGCGCGCATACCGACAACTCCGTATGCTTCCGCCAGTTTCACAAAATCGGGCGCATAGGTCATATCGGTGTGCGAGTAGCGTTTTTCATAGAAGAGTTCCTGCCACT
>DIEW01000056.1:2379-31980 GCA_002418825.1 Syntrophaceae bacterium UBA5764
TCCACATCTGGTTCTGGCCGACTTCCGTGGTGACGAAGACATCGCCGTTTGTTACGTAATAAAGTTTCTCGATAACGTACTGCGGCTTGATAATTTCCCCGTTCTGGCAGTAGGTCAGCGGCACTTTTTCTCTCCATTGCTCGATTTCCGTCAGCCACTCCTGACGCGTATCTTTGGCCGGAACGTACTTGTGCTCGGCCAGGAACTGAATCAGATCTTTCAGCGTAGCTTTGGTTTCACCGATAATAGGCAATTCCACCACGACGTTTCTGTTAATGGATGAAGGATCGATATCTATTTGCACAATCTGCGCGTTGGGCGCGAAAGTTTCAATAGTACCCGTAACGCGATCGTCAAAGCGCACGCCCACGGCAATGAGCAAATCACAGTGGCTTACTGCCATGTTTGCATGGTAAGTTCCGTGCATTCCCAGCATACCCAGCCAAAGCGGGTCCGTGCCGGGGAATGAACCAAGCCCCATCAAAGTTCCGGTTACGGGTATTTGGTATTTTCGCGCCAGTTTCGTCAGTTCGTCCGATGCCTTGCCCAGAATGACGCCCCCGCCCGTCATCAGCAGAGGTTTTTTCGCTTGAAGAAGCATTTCCAAAACCTGCGATAATTTCTTAGGAACGGGTTTATGCGCAACATCGTAATTTCTGATTTTGATGTTGGCCGGATTGAATTCTGTTTCCGCGGCCATGACATTTTTAGGGAGGTCGACCAGCACCGGCCCGGGCCTTCCGGATCGCGCGATATGAAAAGCTTCTTTAATGGTCGCCGCCAATTCCTCAACACTTCTGACTAAAAAATTATGTTTGGTGCACGGACGCGTAATACCGGTGATATCCGATTCCTGAAAGGCGTCGTTGCCGATTAATGTTGTGGGAACCTGTCCGGTAAAGACGACGACAGGTATGGAATCCATATTGGCGGTGGCAATTCCCGTGACTGTGTTTGTTGCGCCGGGGCCGGAAGTGACCAGGCAGACACCTACTTTCCCCGTAGCGCGCGCGTAGCCGTCGGCAGCATGGACTGCCCCCTGTTCGTGGCGAACAAGAATGTGTTTGAGTTTGCTTTTGTATAACTGGTCGTAAATATCCAGAACGGCTCCGCCCGGATAGCCGAAGATTAAATCCACTTTCTCTTCTTCCAGCATTTTCAGCAGAATTTGTGAACCTTTCAGTTTCATTGAATCACTCCACAAATAATATTTTAATGGTAAAACTAAAAAAGCCGCTTGTTTCTTCGAGAAAAAGCGGCTTTGTGCCAAATAACAAAGCCGCGGTTTCAAGGGGCCCGCGGCTTTGCATCTTTTATGTCTAGTTCTTAAAGATACACGAACCGGCAGACCCCTTGCGTACTACTACGACCAGTACGCTTACAATGTTAATTATCAGGTTGCCGAACAGTTTTTCTTTAAGAAACATGTGTTAAAACCTTAGTTTTCTTACGCTTGCTTTTTTATTAACGGAAAGAGGATTTTTTGTCAAGTTACTTTTCTGCGGGGAAAAAACCGCGTCAACGGAATAAATCTTCTTTTTCTTCGGGGTAGCCGAAGGATTGTTCGCTTGGTTTCGTGCCTTCCAGGAAGCATTCATAGATAGTTGCTGCGCCGCCGTCAGTGGATAGCTGCCCCGTTTGTTTATTCACCCTCATAAATACGATGCCCTCCGGCGTGGGAAATGTTTCCACGGGAGCGTTTTTTAACACTTTTTCCATAAAATACAGCCAGATTGGAGCTGCCGCCCTGCCGCCCACTTCTTGTTTGCCTAAAGATATTTCCTGATCAAATCCCACCCAGACTCCGGTGATTAACGATGGAGTGGAACCGATAAACCAGGCATCGCGGTAATCGTTGGTGGTGCCGGTTTTGCCCGCGACCGGCCTGCTGATGCTTTTTACCCTGCGGCCGGTGCCGGATTCCACCACATCGCGCATTATATACTGTGTCATGAAAGCGATGCGCGGATCGATTACCTGTTCTGATTCTGGTTTGTTTTCTTCAAAAACGTTTCCGGTACGGTCAACAATTTTTTTAATGAAATAAGGGGTAACCTTTTTCCCGCCGTTGGCCAGAACACCGTAGGCTCTTACCAGTTCCTGCAATGTGACACCTGAAGAACCCAGCGCCATAGATAATGTCCGCACGATTGGCGAAGTAATGCCCATATTAGCGGCATAAGACGCCGCGTAATCAGGACCTATTTCCTGAAGGATTTTTACGGTTACGACATTGCGCGACTGGACAAGCGCCGTTCTCATTGTTATCGGCCCTAAAAACTTTTCGTCGAAATTTCTTGGTCTCCAAAAACCGTCTTCCGCCGTGGGGTCTTCTATCACAATGGGGGAATCGTCGAAGACGGAAGAAGGATTGAATCCTTTGTCGAATGCCGCCGTGTAAATAAGCGGCTTAAAAGCGGAGCCGGGCTGGCGGCGGGATTGCGTGGCGCGGTTGAACTCACTTTTGCGGAAATCACGTCCTCCCACCATGGCGCGTATGGCGCCGGTTTTGACGTCCATACAGATAAGCGCCCCCTGCACCAGGCCGCGTTCATATTTTTGCCTTTCTTCCAATTCCGTTAATCCCTTTTCCACGGCTTCGTTGGCTTCTTTTTGCGCCTCCAGATTTAAAGTGGTGTAAATGGAAAGACCTTCTTTATATAAAACATCTCCGCCATATTTTTCCTGCACGTAGCGACGGACGTTTTCCACAAAATAAGCCGCAACTTTTTCTTTTTCCTTTTTTTCCTGAAGCTGCAAAGGTTCAGTGGCTGCTTTATCCATTTCTTCCTTGGTAATGTATCCGTCTTCGAACATGCGGTTGAGAACGTAAATTTGCCGCTGCTTGGCTCTTTCCAAATAAAGAAATGGAGAATAAGTGCTGGGCGCTTTGGGTAGGCCGGCCAGCAGAGCCGCTTCGGGCAGAGTCAGTTCAGATGCGCTTTTGCCGAAGTAGGCCAGAGATGCCGATTCTATCCCGTAAGTACCGTGTCCCAGATAAATTTGATTTAAGTAAAGATTTAAGATTTCCTCTTTGGAAAGATATTTGTCAATCTTGTAGGCCAGAATTGCCTCTTTCAATTTTCGTATATATTTCTTTTCAGGTGAAAGATACATCATCTTGGCGACCTGTTGAGTGATAGTACTGCCTCCCTGGACGATTTGTCCCGCTTCCAAATTTTTGAACATCGCCCGGAAAATGCTTTTAATATCGAAGCCCTTATGCTGGTAAAAACGTGAGTCCTCGGAAGCCACAAAAGCGTACTGGACGACTTTGGGCACGTTTTTGATATCGACGATTTTTCTGTCTTCCAGAAAGAATTCATCGATAATTTCGTCATTGTCGTCATAAACGCACGAGGCGATGCTCGGACGATAATCTTTGAGTGTTTCCACACTGGGCAAGTCGAGGGTTACGGCATAGTAAGTAACTGTTCCGAAAACCGAAACAAAGAGAATGGAAACGATGATAAGCGCAAAGAGGATGAAAAGTTTGGATAATTTATTTACTTCTCCCTCAGTGTCCCGATAATATTTTATACGTCTTAGAGGCATGTTTTTTCTCAATCTTTAATTTCAGAATTTTGTTCGTTTTCTTTTCGGGCAAATCTGGCCACAAATATACTCACTTCATAAAGGAACATCAAGGGTATCGCCATTAATATCTGGCTTAACGCGTCGGGCGAAGGAGTTAATGCCGCGGCGAAAATAAAAATGAATAAAATGGCAAATTTACGCTGTTTGGAGAGCATCTTGGCGTTGACGATGCCCAGTTTTGTCAAAAAGAAAATGAACACCGGCAGCTCGAAGGACAAGCCGAAACCTAGTAAGAAGGTGACGAATAAAGACAGATATTCGCGGAAAGAAATCATCGCCTGCAGATATTGGTTGTTGAAGCCGACGAAAAACTTGAACGCGGGAGGTAAAACGACAAAATAACCAAAAAGAATGCCGCCTAAAAAAAGAAATGTGGACGAAATGACAAAAGGCGCCACGTATTTTTTTTCTCTGGGCAGCAATCCCGGCGAGATAAATTTCCATATTTGATAAAGGATATAGGGACTGGTAAGCATCAGCGAAGCAAAAAAGGAAAGTTTCATGTAAACGAAAAACGCTTCCGTCACACCTATGTAAACAAGATGACTGCCCTGTGGCAGAACCTGGGTAAGCGGTTTGGTGATAACATCGAAAACAAAATCCTTGAAATAAAAACAGACGCCGAAGCCAATGCCTAAAGCGATGATAATGCGAAAAAGTCTTTTCCGTAGCTCTATGAGGTGCTCGGTCAGTGACATTTTATTGTCTTCTTGAGATTTCATAATGTGATTGTACTATTCGGAAGAGGTCTCTGATTCTTTTTTTGTTTTATCCAATGTTTCGGGATTGGATTCATTATTGTCTGATTTTTTCAATAGAAGCGAGTTTTTCAGGCCGTCATCATCCGGTTTTTCGTCTTCCTTAAAGGTGTTTTTGACATCATCGGTTATGTCGTCTGCCGCCCGGCGCAGTTCGCTGAAACCCTTGCCCAGACTTTTAGCTAGGTCGGGCAGTTTTTTTGGGCCCACGATAAGCAGAGCGATTATCGCGATGATGATAAGTTCCTGAAAACCTATATTGAACACTAACTTATCAACTCCTTAAAAATCGAGTTATTAGACTATATGGGGAAACCTGTTTTTGTCAATGGTTTTTGCATCGCCCGTTTGACTGAGGAGAATTTGTCAGTAGTGTCGGATTTGTCTTGGCAGGGTATAATTTTATGCGGTACAATGCTGCTGCGAAAAAAAGGTGAAGGACATTATTTATGAAAATAGGATTTTACTGCTGGAGCGCGTGAAGCACTTGCCGCCAGACAAGAGAGTTTCTCTTACGCAAGAAAGTTGAATTTAGCGAGCGTGATTTTTTCAAGGAGCCATTCAGTCGCGCGGAAATAGGAAAATTACTTCAGGGCAGACAGCCCTCCGAGATGTTCAATTTCCGCAGCCCCAGTTTTAAAAGGCTAGGTTTGAACTGCGATGAATTAACAGTCACGGAACTGATTGACTTAATGTTGAAAGAGCCGCGCCTGATTCGCCGTCCGGTGGTGAGAGTGGATAAAAAAGTTTATTTCGGCGCGGATGCGAAAGTATTGGTCGACGTCTTGAAATAAAAAACACTTTTTGCCAGGTTCTCTTCACCCGCCGGGGAAATATTTTGCGCTTTAAATCCATTTATGTT
Organism: Syntrophaceae bacterium UBA5764; assembly: GCA_002418825.1. GTDB lineage: Bacteria > Desulfobacterota > Syntrophia > Syntrophales > Smithellaceae > UBA4810. Next base: position 7,597 of record DIEW01000056.1, read on the forward strand.
AAGCCAAATTAAAGTTAACCGATTAAATCCAGAGAGGTTATGCATGTCTAAGAGAACCGGTATTGTTCAGGATCAGCGCTATTTGCAGCATTCGGCCGGCGCTTATCATCCGGAAAGTCCCCAGCGGCTTGCGGCGGTGCATGCCATGCTTAACACCCCGACAATGGCGCAGAAATTCGTACAGATTACGCCGCGGGAAGCGACGCATAAAGAAATAGAAATGATACATGTTCCTCCTTATGTGGAGGATATTGCTGAAACCGCCGGGAAGGACCGTGTTTACCTTGATCCGGACACGTCCACCAGCCCGGAAAGTTATGAGACAGCGAAACTGGCAGTGGGCGGTCTTTTGAATGCCATAGACAGCGTAATGCAGAAAACAGTGGATAACGTTTTTGCCCTGGTCAGACCTCCCGGGCATCACGCGGAATACGACAGCGCCGCCGGTTTTTGTATCTTTAATAATGCTGCCATCGGCGCGCTGCATGCTATTAATAAATATAATCTAAAAAAAATACTGATAGTTGACTGGGATCTGCATCACGGCAACGGCACCCAACACAGCTTTGAGGACGACCCCAGGGTTCTTTACTTTTCTACACATCAGTATCCGTATTATCCCGGCACAGGAAGTCTGCAGGAGGTCGGCAGAGGGAAAGGAGAGGGCTATACTATTAATGTTCCGTTGAGTGTGGGGGCCAATGACGCGTCGTTTGTGAAAATATTTAGGAAAATTTTGCAACCGGTAGCCCTGCAGTATAAACCAGATTTTGTGTTGGTTTCCGCCGGATTCGATACGTATTTTCAGGATCCACTGGGAGGCATGCGCGTGACGCCGAAGGGTTTTGCCGCCATGACCAGAATATTGCTGGGCATCGCCGATACCTGCTGTGAAGGGCGCCTCGTTGCGGTGCTGGAGGGTGGCTACCACGCCGCGGGGCTTGCTGATTCAATAAAAGCAGTCTTGGAGGAAATGCACAACGATACTGTGTGCACTGAAGAGCAGCTGGCGGCGATGGAAAAAGAAGCTGATGCAAGCGCCGATAATGTAATCAAACAGGTAACGGCGAAAATCAAGCCGTACTGGAATGTGTAGGAGGATAAAACTTGAAATTAACCGCTCAGGAAGTTGAATATGTCGCGCATCTGGCGCGTCTGGAAATAACGCCGCAGGAAAAAGAAAAATTCACCGCGCAGCTAAACGACATTTTACTCTATATTGATAAATTAAACGAACTGGACACCAAAGGCGTGGAGCCGATGAGCCATGCCATTGGCGTCACCAACGCTTTCCGTGAAGATAAAGTCGCTGCATCGATCGGCACGGAAACAACACTTGCGAACGCTCCGGACGCGCGCGGCGAATTCTTTCGCGTGCCCAAAGTTATAGAATAAAGGAAATTATGGAACTATATCAGTCCACCATTCACGAACTGCACGATAAAATCAAAGAAGGAAAAACGACAGCCACGGAAATTACTAAGGCTGTATTGCAAAGAATCGACACGGTGGAAGGGAAAGTTCATTCTTACATCCGCGTGATGAAAGACGAAGCGCTGGCCGCGGCCGCTGCTACCGATAAAGAAATTACAAAAGGCAATATCAAGCTGCTTTCCGGCATTCCTATCGCGCTCAAAGACATTGTCTGCACCAAGGGAATTACCACCACCTGCGGCTCGTATATTCTGCATAATTTTGTCCCGCCTTATGATGCCACGGTTGTGGAAAAATTGCGCGCCGCCGGCGCGATATTTGTCGGCAAGGCGAACATGGACGAATTTGCCATGGGCTCATCCACGGAAACATCATATTTTGGCCCCACGCGCAACCCGTGGGATTTGGAATGTATTCCCGGCGGCTCCAGCGGCGGCTCCGCGGCGGCCGTGGCCGCGGATGAATGCGTTGCCTCCATCGGTTCCGACACGGGTGGTTCCATCCGCCAGCCGGCGGCTTTATGCGGCATCGTCGGGATGAAACCGACATACGGCCGCGTATCGCGTTTCGGGCTGATTGCCTTTGCCTCATCGCTTGATCAGATCGGTCCTTTTACCAAAGATGTGGAAGACTGCGCGATTATGATGAATGTGCTGGCGGGATATGACCCCAAAGAGTCCACCTCAGTTAATGTCGAAGTGCCGGATTATCGCCAGTTTGTTGGCCGGGATATAAAAGGCTGGAAAGTAGGAATTCCGAAAGAATATTTTGTAGAAGGCATCGACCCGGAAGTAAAAGCCGCGATAGAAGAAGCGATAAAAACTATGGAAAAATGCGGCGCAAAGAGCGTGGAAATATCGCTGCCGCACACTCAATATTGTCTGGCGGTCTATTATATTATCGCACCGGCGGAAGCTTCATCAAACCTGGCGCGTTACGACGGCGTCAAATACGGATTTCGCGCGCCCGCTGCAGAATTGCTGGACATGTATAAGAAAACGCGCATGCAGGGATTCGGCGCGGAGGTAAAGCGCCGCATCATGATCGGCACTTACGCTCTTTCCGCGGGCTACTACGATGCTTACTACAAAAAAGCGTCACAGGTGCGCGCGCTGATTAAACGCGATTTTGAAGAAGCCTTTAAAAAATGCGACGTGATTCTGACGCCCACGACGCCCACGCCGGCTTTTAAAATCGGCGAGAAAACCGACAATCCGTTGCAAATGTATCTTTCCGATATTTTCACCATTTCCGCAAATCTCGCGGGAATTCCTGGTATTTCTGTCCTTTGCGGGTTTACGAAAATCGGCCTTCCCGTAGGCGCGCAATTTTTAGCCGGACATTTTCAGGAAGGTAAGTTGATTCAGGTTGCTTCTGTTTTTGAGAAAGAAGCGCAAAGCGAAAAAAGGAGACCGAAGCTATAATGGAGTTTGAAGCGATCATCGGGCTGGAAGTGCATGCCCAGCTACTCACAGATACAAAAATATTCTGCGGATGTTCCAGCAAATTCGGCGCCGCGCCCAACAGTCATACCTGCCCTGTTTGTCTGGGGATGCCGGGTGTGCTGCCGGTGTTGAACAAAAAAGTGGTCGAATACGCCGTGAAAATGGCGCTGGCGACGAACTGCACGATTAATCCCACCTGCGAGTTTGCCCGCAAAAATTATTTTTATCCCGACTTGCCCAAAGGTTATCAAATTTCGCAATACGTCTACCCTTTGGCCGAGCATGGTTATGTGGAGCTGGAGGTCAACGGCGGTAAGAAAAAAATCGGCATTACCAGAATCCACATGGAGGAAGACGCGGGGAAACTTCTGCATGATGAATACAATCCAGTCAGCTATGTGGATTTGAACCGTACTGGCGTGCCGCTGATTGAAATCGTCAGCGAGCCGGATATCCGCAGTGCCGAAGAAGCGGCGAATTACCTGAAAAGCCTGCACGAGGTTCTGGTTTATCTGGAAATCTGCGACGGCAATATGGAGGAAGGATCTTTCCGCTGCGACGCGAACGTTTCCATCCGCCCCAAAGGCCAAAAGGAATTCGGCACGCGCGCGGAGCTCAAAAACATGAATTCCTTCCGCAACGTCCAGCGCGCGTTGGAGTATGAAATAAAACGGCAGCAGTATATCGTGGAAAACGGCGGCACGGTTGTGCAGGAAACAAGACTTTGGGATGACGCGCAGGGCGCGACACACTCGATGCGCGGCAAGGAAGAGGCGCATGATTATCGCTATTTTCCTGATCCGGATCTGGTGCCGGTTATTGTCGATACGGCCTGGATTGATAGAATCCGCGCGGACATGCCGGAGCTGCCGCAGGATAAGCGCGAAAGGTTTATCAGATATTATCAGATCCCCGCCTACGATGCCGGCGTGCTCACCGCCGATAAGGCGCTGGCGCAGTATTATGAGGAAGTGGTGGCGATCTGCGCCCAGCCCAAACAGGCCGCCAATTGGCTGATGGGCGATGTGATGAAGTTTTTAAACGAAGACAGGCGCACGATCCGCGAATGTCCCATCATCGCCGCTTCTCTCGCCGAGATGATTAACTTGGTTGAAGCCGGAACAATCAGCGGGAAAATGGCCAAAGACATTGTGGAGGAAATGTATCGCAGCGGAAAAGGCCCCAAGGAAGTCATTGCCGAAAAAGGAATGGTGCAGATTACGGATAGAGATACCCTTATTCACACAGCCTCAGTCACTGTTGATGAGCATCCCCAACAGGCAGCGGATTATCGAGCGGGCAAGGAAAAGCTTTTCGGTTTTTTTGTTGGTCAGATAATGAAAAAAACGCAGGGTAAAGCCAATCCTCAACTAGTCAATGAAATTCTGAAAGAAATTCTTGACAAAAAAAATGATTAAAACAATCAGCTGGAAAAACAATAAAGTAGTATTCATCGATCAAAGAGTTCTGCCCGCCGCGGAAAAATATGTTACTTGCGCTTCCTACAGGCAGGTTATTGCCGCGATTAAAAATCTCACCGTGCGAGGCGCCCCCGCCATCGGCGTGGCGGCCGCCTTTGCCACGGCCCTCGGCGCTTTAAAGCTTTGTGACTTGACGCCTGATAAATATCGGCAGAAATTTTTTGCCATCTGTGAGGAAATAAACCAGGCGCGCCCGACGGCGAGAAACCTGACCTGGGCGTTGGAGCGCATGAAAAAGCGTTTCGCGCTTGTCCATGACTTGCCGCCGCGCCGGATCACCGCGGAATTAATTAAGGAAGCAAAATGTATTTATAAGGAGGATATCGCAATAAACCGCAAGATCGGCAAAAACGGCGCGCGCTTAATTGCACATCACGATAATATTCTCACGCATTGTAACGCCGGTGCGCTGGCGACCGCCGGTTACGGCACGGCGCTGGGTGTAATCCGCGCGGCAAAAGCGCAAGGGAAAAAAATTCATGTCTACGTGGATGAAACCCGGCCCGTTCTGCAGGGAGCGCGCCTTACCGCCTGGGAGTTGAAAAAAGAGAAAATCCCCTTTACGCTGATTACGGACAATATGGCGGGTTTTCTGATGAGCCGGCGAAGAATCGATAAAATAATTGTCGGCGCGGATAGAATCGCCGCCAATGGCGATACGGCCAATAAAATCGGGACATATTCCCTGGCGGTATTGGCCAAGGAGCATGGCGTACCTTTTTATGTGGCCGCGCCGCTTTCCACGATTGACGTTGGCATAAAATCGGGGGAGAAAATACCGATTGAGGAAAGGAGCACCTGGGAAGTAACGCGCGTGCAGGGCAGAAGCATTGCGCCCAAAGGCACAAAGGTTTACAATCCGGCGTTTGATGTTACGCCAGAAAATTACATTACCGCGATTGTCACGGAACAAGGAATTCTGAAAAAGCCTTATATAGCGGCTGTCAGACGCGCACACCAGGGAGTAAAAAATTAATGAAACTGTTTCTTTTTGATTTTGACGGTGTTCTGGTCGATTCGCTGGATGTTTATGAAAAAACGGTTACGGATTGCCTGATAAAAATTAATCAGCCGTTAACACGCGGACGTGAGGAATTTCTGGAGCTGTTTGAAGGAAATTTTTATGAATCACTGGTGCAAAAAGGCGTGGATTTGGAAGCTTTTATGAAAGCGTCCGTTGATATTCTGGCGCAGGTGAAGATTAACGACATCAAGCCGATTGAAGGTGTGGTTTCTGTTGTCAAGCGGATGCAAAAAAATAATTGCCTGATAGTAATTTCTTCCAACAACACTTCTTCCATTAGAGAAGCACTTGCATTATTTGGTTATAATGACTATTTTAGAGAAATTTTAGGCTCGGATTTTATGCTCAGCAAAAAAGATAAAATTCTCTACGCGATAAAAAAATATCAGGCTTCCTCTGATGATATTTATTATATCGGCGACACAACCGGCGATATCAAAGAGGGAAAACAGGCTGGCGTGAAAACTGTGGGCGTCACCTGGGGCTGGCACAGCCGCGAAAAAATGGTCTTGGCAGGACCTGATTATCTTTTTGACAATCCCGCGGATTTGCTTACATTAGACGAGGGTGTTATTTAGATGCGGGCATTTCTGGAATATATCAGCACGTGGTCTGTTCTTAAATGGGTTGTTTTGGTGCTCATTGCCGGGTTCATCGGTCAGTTCGGCCGGATGACGGCGGAAGCCATTGTTAAGAAACTTGCGGCCCATCGTGCTAAAAAAAACAAAATCTCTGTTAGAGATAACCCGTCGGCTGTTTCGGCGGAACCTTCCGATGTCATGTCAGGCAAAACAACGGAGGAAACCGCAAAAAATGTCGCAAAGGATAAGCTGGAGAAAAAACGTCTCAAGGCGATGGCAAAAATTGCCAAAAGGCAAGCGAAGTAAAACTTTTGTACATTATCCGGTAAATTTTTTTATTTGGGTTTCAATCAAGCGGTTTTCATCGAAATTGTTCAGTTTGAGGTATTGAGGCGTTACGCCGGCGAAAGCGTATTCTGGCGCCAGTCCAATAAGTTCCGACTCCAGTATCGCCGCACCGTTTTCAGCAGCTAATTTTTTCACTTTATCATATACATCCTTGAGCGTTGTTTTCCGGTAATCGGTAAGATTGATGGACACCTGCGCGAGATTGCGGCTGGCCAGCTGCACGCCGATGGCGCGGACGCTTTTTAAGCCGCCGTTTTTTTTGCGGATTTGCGCGGCTATTTTTTGCGCCAAAGGCAAATCGTTACTTGCCAAATTTATATTGTATGCGACAAGAATGTCTCTTGCGCCGACAATCGTTGCGCCGGCTCGTTTATTAATCTTCGTTGCTCCTATGTCCGGTGATGTGTCGACGCAGCTTGTTTTTTCTGTTAACCCTTCGTATCCGCCGCGCCGGACGTCCGGCAGTTCAATACAATTTGGCTTTAGCGCCGCCACGCCGTAAAAATAAACAGGCACGTGAAATCTTTCATAAAATAACCAGCCGAACTTATGCGCGGTATTTACCGCGTCTTCCATCTCCGCCCCCGCCAGCGGAATAAAAGGAACAACGTCCACCGCGCCAAGCCGAGGATGCGCGCCTTCTTGTTCGCGCATGTCAATTAGTTCGAGCGCTTTTCCCGCCGCCGCGAGCGCCGCGTCACGCACGGCAGCAGGAGGTCCCAGAAAAGTAAAAACGCTGCGGTTGTGGTCGGGATCGTTGCTGTAATCGGCAAGATGCACGTCAGGATGAGCGGCAAAAATGTGTGCGATCTGTTCGATTTTCGCTTTGTCTTTTCCCTCGCTGAAATTAGGTACGCATTCGATGATTTTCATTTTAAGCCTGATAAAATTTTATTGCGGGAAGTTCCAGGCACGTTAATTTTCCGCCATAAACTGCGCCGGTGTCAATGCCTATTTTATTTTTCGCGATTAAAGGAGCTCTCGCTGGCGTGTGACCAAAAATAACAATTTTTCCGAAATCATCAGACGAATCGATAAAATCCCAGCGCACCCAGACCAAATCATCAATTTTCTGTTTGTCGAGTTCTATACCCGGCATCAATCCGGCGTGGACAAACAGGTAATCAGGCGTTGCATAATAAGGCAGCAGAGATTGGAAAAAACGCAAATGCTCCCCGGGAATTTTCTTTTTTCTTTCCTGTGGCAAATCAGTGCTTTTGATGCCGTAATCCAGCAACGTTACCCTGCCTCCGTTATATAAATATAATTCCTCGTCGATTCCTTCCAGATAATTAAGAAACATGCGTTCGTGATTGCCCAAAAGGAAAATAAGGTTTTGAAAATTGTTTTTGAGGTTGATGACGTAATCGACAACTTCGCGGCTGTATTTTCCGCGGTCGATATAATCTCCCAAAAAGATCAGCTGATCTTTTTGATGATCAGCTGAGATTTTTTCGATAAGCTCTTCTAGCTTATCGAGGCAGCCGTGAATGTCGCCGATGGCAAATATCTTTTGCATAAAAGAATGTTGCGCTGCCTCGGCAATTTAATCGAGAATTGCCGAGATAAAGTCGTTGCTTTCAAAAGGACGCAGGTCTTCCAATCCTTCCCCCACACCAATGTAGCGAATGGGCAAAGCTAGTTCGTGAACAATGCGAACAACGATGCCGCCTTTGGATGTTCCGTCCAGTTTCGTTAGGACAATGCCGCTGACGCCGATTTCTTCCTTGAACATTTTTGCCTGAATGAGGGCGTTTTGACCGGTAGTGGCGTCCAGCACCAGCGAGATTTCCTGGGGAGCGCCAGGCATCTTGTTGCCGATAACCCTTTTTATTTTTTTGAGCTCTTCCATTAAATTGACTTTGGTATGCAGACGACCCGCTGTGTCGATAATTATTACACCCTTATAGCCGCTGTTTATTTTTCCCAGCGCGTCGAAAACAACGGCAGCCGGATCGGCATTCATCTTTTGCCGGATAACCGGCGCCTTCACACGCTGTCCCCAGATTTCCAGCTGTTCAATGGCCGCCGCGCGAAAAGTATCTGCGGCTACTAGAATTACTTCGTGGCCGTCTTCGCGCAGAAAATGCGCTAATTTTCCTATAGTAGTGGTTTTTCCACTGCCGTTTACACCCACAACCATGATAATGTATGGTTCGCCTTTTTTAATGTTCAGCCCTTTTTGCGCGGAAGATAAAATAGTCGCCATGCGCTCACGCAAAAGATTTTTTATTTGAAGCGCATCACCCAGTTCCCGACGTTTAATTTTTTCTTTTACATCATCTATTAAAGCATATGCGAATTGCGGTCCCATATCCGCCGCAATCAGCATTTCTTCCAGTTCGTCAAAAAGAGCAGGATCCAGCAGCTTTTTCCCGAAAAGGAGCGAGTCCAGATTTTTCGCCAACGTGTCCCGTGTTTTGGTTAATCCGCTTTTCAACTTGTAAAAAAAATTATTTTTTTTCATCATAACAACTTCTCGACTTTATTTGTTTAATAACTGCTTTTTACAAGGAAGTAAAGAAAGGATTAATTCAGATTAACTGATACCAGCGAAGAGATGCCGTTTTTCTGCATGGTAACGCCAAACAAGGTATCGGCCACTTCCATTGTGGTTTTGTTGTGCGTAATCATCACAACTTGAGATTTTTGAGCGACGTCCTTGATGAGGTTATTGAAGAGATTGGTATTGGCGTCATCAAGCGCAGCATCGACTTCATCTAAAACCAAGAAGGGGGAAGGACGGTACATTAAAATGGCGAAAATCAGGGCAACGGCGGCCAACGATTTTTCACCGCCGGAAAGAAGGCTGACGCTCTGGGCTTTCTTTCCGGGTATTTGAATATCAATATCAACGCCTGTTTCCAGCAGATCATTTTCGTCGGTCAAAATCAGCTGCCCGCGTCCGCCCGGAAAGATATGCGCGAAAACTTCTTTGAAACAAGCGTTTATGGCGGCGAAGGTCTCAGCAAACCTTGTGCGGGAAATTTTATTGATGCGCATAATTGTTCTTTGCAACGTGTTGAGCGACGCATTTAAGTCCGCAATCTGGGCGGATAAAAACTGATATCGCTTATCAAGCTCTTCATATTCACTGATCGCCAGTAGGTTCACCTCTCCGAAATTGCTTACCGTCTGCCTGTCCTTTTCCAGTAACTCATCGAGTTGGGAAATTTTTTCTTCGTCGATTTTGGTAAATGAAGCAAACATGCTTTCCCAATCAACATCGTATTTTTCTTTGATTGCCCGGACTAAATTTTCGCCGTTGAGTGCCGTTTCCCGGCAGAGAATTTCCAGTTCGTTAATTTTCTGGCGAAAGTCATCAAGCCGTTTTTTGTTTTCTTTAATCTCGTGTTCTCTGATTCTTAGTTGTTCGTCCTCAGTGGTCTGTCCGGCCTTCTGTTCGTTAAGCGTAGTTTCCCGAATTTCCAAATTTTTGTAAAGTTCTTCGAGGCCGGAGCGCTCAGTTTCAATGCCTGATGTCAACCGTGAAAGTTGATTGTCGCATGCGATAATTTCTTCCTCTTTAGCCTTGATTTCGTTTGCTATGGTGTTGATGTCGTTTTGCAACCTGGATATTGTCTGTAGATTCGCCTCCTTTTTTTCTTCCAGCGCGGCCAGTTCTATCTTTTTGTTCGTTAAGTATCGTTCCTGCTCTTCAATGGCGATACGTGATTGTTCGCGCTTCACATTTAAATCTGAAATAATCCCGCTTATGTTTTTTTCTTCTTCGTCTTTTTTTCGGATATCCGCATTAACCAGCCGGGTTTTTTCGATGGCTTCATCTATTTCCGTCTTGGTGGCTTGGAGATTGAATTCCAATGCGGCCAGTCTCTGCTTTATGCCGTTGACTTCGTCGGCAAAACGTTCTTGATCTTTTTTTCTGCTGTTGATATCGATTTCCAGCGCGTGAATGCGGGCTTTAATCTGACTGCTTTCCTCATCCCACAGAGCAAGTTCGGAAACAAATCGTTGCTTTTGAGCTGTCTGTTCCTGAAGTTTTGAACCAAGTGCCGATACTTCGGTCTCCAATTCGAAAATTTCTCTTTTTGTGGAAAGAAGGCTTTTTTCCACCGCCGCGCCGCTGCCGCCGCTCAGGACTCCCTGAGGGCTGAGCAGGTCTCCTTCGCGGGTAACCAGCGTGCCGTGAAAGCCGTTTTTCTTCCACAGCGATATTCCGCTATCGATGGAAGGAATTAAGAAAACATTGCCCAGGAGACAATCGGCTATTTGCCGGAAATCATCCTGGAAGCTGACTTTTTGCAGCAAAGGTTCCGCTTCTTGTGGGATTGGGGCCGAGGTTTTTCCGTTATCATTTCTTGCTTCCTGAGGTATGAAACTACCGCGGCCCAGCTGGTAGTTCTTGAGATAGTCAATTGCCCATACGCCGTCTTTCTGGTTTTTAACAATTACATAGTGGAGCTTTTCTCCCAGTACCGCTTCGACCGCCGTTTCGTATTCAGGCGGAACAGTTATGTGATCGGCGACTACGCCGTAAAACTTGCCACGGCTCTCCTGCGCTTCGATAACCGTTCGTACGCCTTCGTTTCCCCATTTAAAGGATTCCTGAAATTCTTTCAAAGAATTAAGCCGCGAGGTTTTGATGCCGAATTCTTCTTTTATCTGGAGAATATCGTCTTCACATAACTGCAGATTCTCTTTTGCCTGCGCCAACGAACTGGAGGCGCTTTGACGTTTTTCTTCCAGCTGATTTAATTCTGCCGATCCCCGGCTGAGGGCCTCTTCTACCGATTTGCGTTTTTCTTCCAAGAGCGCCAGTTTTTTTCGGTCTTCATCTATTTCGCGTGCTTCTCTTTCCTCACGTTTTTTCAAATCTTCGATATTTTTGGAAAGGCTCGATATCGTATTTTTGATTTTGGCTTTTTCCGTCACAATATCGATGTATAAAATTTTTTTCTCTTCGAGACGACTGTTGATCTCTTTATCGGCGTCAATTAGCTGTCGAGCTTTTTGCTGACCTTCTTCATGTTCATTGTTCAGGACGGCAATTCTGTCTTCTGCTTCCTTCACCTTTTCCCGTGTGGCGTTAATCTCAGAGGTTAGGTCTTCCCTCCTGGCGCTGAGTCCCTGAATTTCCGCTAGGTCTTTTTTCTTACGCTGGGAGCAATCGCCTATTTGTTGTTGGGCAAATTCGATATTTTTTTCTTTTATGCTGATTGTATTTTTTGTTTCGTAAAGCTCTTGCTGCTTTTTCGCTATTAATTCTTCGTTTTCCAGAATTTTTGTCTTGATTTCTTCCAGCGCTGATTCTTTGGCTTCGATGTGCGCGCGCATTGAAGCTTCCTGTACCTGAAGGTCGTTGCGCTTAGACTGAAGAGAGGAATCTTTTTCGTGCAGCTCGCTGTAGGTCTGTAAGGCCAGCGTTAATTCCGTTTTCTTGAGACGTGTTTTGATTTCCTTGTATTGTTCCGCTCTTTTGGCCTGGCGGGTGATGGCATTGAGCTGTGATTTTACTTCTTTGATGATATCATTAAGGCGCAAAAGATTTTGTTTGGTCGCTTCCATCTTACGCAAGGCGGCTTCTTTGCGGCTTTTATATTTGGAAACCCCTGCGGCATCCTCAATGAAAGCCCTTCTATCTTCGGGCTTGGCCTCGACAAGGCTCGACACGCTTCCCTGTTCGATTAAAGAATATGTCCTGGCGCCTACTCCTGTTCCCATAAAAAATTCCTTGACATCCAGCAGGCGGCAGGGCACTTGGTTGATGTAATATTCACTTTCGCCATCGCGTATTATCTTTCGGGAGATTGATATTTCATTCATGCCGGAGTAAGCGCCAGGGAAATTGTGTCCATTGGCGATAAGCGTCATCGTAACTTCAGCCATGCCAACGCCGTCGGCATCCTGACTGCCGTTGAAAATGACGTCATCCATTTTTTTCCCGCGCAATATTTTAACGCGCTGTTCACCCATTACCCAGCGAATGGCATCAACAACGTTGGATTTCCCACAACCGTTTGGTCCCACGATTGCTGTAACACCCTGGGAGAAATCCAAAATCGCTTTGTCGCGAAATGATTTAAATCCTGTTATTTCTAACTTTTTTAAGTTCATCGGACGTTTTTTAAACAAAATAGCAAAAATTTGTAAAATTCTAACAAAAGAAAAACCCTTTGTAAAGAAAAAATACCATAAAATGTGGTATTGTTTACATTATACCACAATATGTAGTATTTTTGTTTTCTATCTCATTTTTCTGTTTCTTAACTTCAGCCAGCGGAGTGTTTTGGTAGAATAAATGCTTTAGAATGCCGGATTAACGGCAGAAAATAAAAGAATTGTTGACGAATCGGTACGTATGTATCGGCAATGCCTGTATAGGACATCATTACGTTCAATAATTGGTTGACATTACTACTTTTTTGAGTAAAATTATAGTAAAATCAAATATGAGGAATTGCTGCGGCCGTTATTGCTCGATATCTGTTTTTGGCCATACAGTGTTTTCAAAACCCCCTTTTCTTTGCTTCCCTGGAAAAAGGTTTTGAAGAAAGCGTGATTGGTAACTGTTGATGAACAGGCAGCCGCCTTCCAAAAAACGGGGGAAAGATGTTTTATTTCCCGTTTTTACAATAATTTCTCTTCTGTTTATTCTATGTTGTAATGTTCCTTGTCTTTATGCCGATTATGACACATCCCTGCGCACGGATCTAAATTTTAATTATACCATTAGTGAACGCTTTAAATCGGTATCCTATGTATTTATTCAGGTCAATGAAGATGCATCGCATTTTAACTATACCGAATGGGGAACCGGGCTGCAGTATCAGACGCCATTAAGATGGCTCTCCTTTCTGGTTTTTTATCAACAGGGATACTCGAAAAGCGACCAAGGCAGCTGGTATCTGGAACAAAGACCCAGCGTGAACATGAACACGTCCACGAATATTTCCCTTTTCAAAATATCGAACCAGATTCGTTACGAATACCGGATAAATACGGATTGGCATGATTACCGGATAAAAAACACGCTTGTTATCTCTTGCCCGGAAGTATTTTTACGGCCTTCTGTAGGTTGGGAACTTTATTATGAACACCATGACCGGGATATTACCCTCAACCGGATAAAATTTGGTATCACCAAAGATATTAATGCGCATTTTTCCCTGGGGCCTTATTATCGCATTGATTTTTCAAAAAATAATCATCATTGGGATTTTACAAGACAGCTTATAGGTTTTCATGTTACAATAAATTACTAATTGCAGGAAAGCAAAGGCAGCGTACAATGAAGATTAGCAAACAGCGAGCATGCGTCATTTCAGTTTGTTGTTTATGGTTGTTTATGCTTTTGTTCGTTTTGTTTCCGACCCTTCTTTCAGCTCATGCCGCCAATCGGACGGTCAGAGTCGGTATCTATGAAAACGAGCCTAAAATTTTTGTCTCCAAATCAGGAAATCCATCAGGTATTTTCATTGATATCATCGAGTATATTGCGAAGGAAGAAAACTGGAATCTGCAATATGTGCCTGGTACCTGGGCCGAGGGTCTGGCACGTCTGGAAAAAGGAGAAATTGACCTGATGCCGGATGTGGCCTTTTCCACGGAACGAGATAAAAAATTTTCTTTTCACAAGGTTCCTGCGCTTTCGTCCTGGTCTCAGGTATATGCGCGCAAAGGCAGCAATATCCAATCCATATTGAATTTGCATAATAAGCGTATTGCCGTCCTGGAAGGTTCCGTACAGCAGAGCACGTTCAAGCAATTCTCCAGTGGTTTTGATTTAAACATTAAACTTATTACAGCCCCGAGTTATAAAGCCGCCTTTGAAATTGTGGCCAGAGGAGAAGCCGACGCCGCCATCACTAACCGTTTTTATGGATTAATGCACGCGAAAGATTTTGGACTTGAAGATACTGCTGTTGTCTTTGAACCGGCTGTTCTCTTTTTCGCGGCGAAAAAAAGTTCTAATGAGCAATTATTGAACGTTATTGATAAGCGTCTGCTTCATTTAAAAAATGATCCTAAATCTATTTATTACAGTTCGATTAAAAAATGGACTACCGAGGAGATCAAATTAAAATTTCCCGCGTGGTTAAAAATTTTCGGACTTGTTGTAGGTATAATTCTGCTGATGAGCCTAGCGGGAAGTATAATTCTGAAGCGCCAGGTTGACGTGCGCACTAAAGAGCTTCAACTGGTTAATCAAGAAATGGATCAGCGCATTGTCGAACGGACGGCGCAACTGGCCGAGGCCATGAAACAGGCCCAAGAAGCAGACCGCTTGAAGTCGGCGTTTCTGGCCACCATGTCACATGAACTGCGCACGCCCCTTAATTCCATTATCGGTTTTACCGGGATTATTCTGCGCGAGCGCGTCGGTCCGTTGAACGAAGAACAAAAAAAACAATTAAATATGGTTAAAAACAGTTCGCAACATCTTTTGGCCTTGATTAACGACGTTTTGGATATTTCCAAAATTGAAGCGGGTCAGCTGCAGTTAGTCAAAGAAGAAGTTAATTTACCGCAGTGCATCGAAAAAACAATACAAACGGTAAAGCCTCTGGCCGAAACCAAGGGTATCGAACTGAAAGCGCTTATTTCTGATCAAATAAATCCTTTTTTTGCCGATACCCGGCGCGTGGAACAAATTCTTTTGAACCTGTTGAGCAATGCCGTCAAATTTACGGAGAAGGGTTTTGTGGAAGTTAGTGCTAAAGAAGATGCCAGCGACATAGTTGTTCGGATTAAAGACACCGGCATTGGCATAAAAAAGGAAGACATGGAAACTTTATTTAAAACATTCAGCCAGATTGATTCCGGGTTGAGCCGTAAATATGAGGGTACGGGACTGGGCCTATCCATCTCCAAGCGGCTGGTAGAATTAATGGGCGGCAGAATTTGGGTGGAAAGCGTTTGGGGAAAAGGCAGCACCTTCAGCTTTTCTTTGCCGAAAACAGGAGTATAATATGAAGAAAAAAATTCTGGTAATAGAAGATAATCAGCAAAACCTTTATCTTATTAGATATCTTCTTGAAGATTGCGGTTATGAAGTTTTCGAGGCAATGGACGGTAAAGAAGGCATTGAAATGGCTGCGTCAATCAGCCCGGATTTAATTCTTCTGGATATTCAGCTTCCGACGATGGATGGTTATGTTGTGGCACGCACATTAAGACAAAATCCTGAACTGGCGAAAACGCCTATTGTTGCCGTTACATCCTACGCGATGTCCGGTGACCGGGAAAAAGCGCTGGAAGCTGGTTGCAGCGGCTATATTGAAAAACCGATAGACCCGGATACTTTTCCCACGCAGGTGGAAAAAGCGTTATCGGGCAAACTTTAATCACGGACGAAAAAATGAAAAAAATCATTTTAATTGTCGATGATAACAGCACCAATCTCTATGTATTAAAGAGCCTGCTGGAATCAGAGGGCATGGAAACAATTACAGCGAAACATGGCAAAGAAGCTCTGACCAAAGCCCATTCTCACCCTCCGGATTTGATTGTTTCCGATATTTTAATGCCGGTTATGGACGGTTACACTTTATGCCGGCACTGGAAATCCGATGATCAGCTGAAACATATCCCCTTTATTTTTTATACCGCCACCTATACCGAAGCCAAAGACGAAAAATTTGCTTTAAGCCTCGGTGCCGATCTTTTCATTGTCAAGCCACAGGAGCCGGAAGTCTTAATAAACATGTTATCGAAATTTCTTTCCGCTCAATACGTAGTTAAACCGGCGCAACTAAAGCCCCTAGGCGAAGAAATGGAATTCTTCAGACAGTATAATGAGATACTTTTCAGCAAGTTGGAAAAGAAAATGTTGGATCTGGAAACTGCAAATCAGCAGTTGAAGATGTTAGAAGAAAGGTATCGCCTGAGTTTTGAGAATACTTCCGATGTTATTTTTATCGTTGACGAAAATCTAAATATTTTAAGTATGTCTCAAAGCGCGGAGAAGATATTAGGATATAAGCCGGAAGAATTTATCGGCAAGCTTGTAACGGACATGAAACATATTTTTACGCCGGCTTCTTTTGAAAGAGCGATCGCTGATGCAATGCTTATTTTAAAAGGTGAAACAATTTCCGCAAAAATTTACGAGTTTATGGCAAAAGATGGCACAATAAAGATCGGCGAAGTCAGCGGTTCACCCATTATGCGTAACGGTCAAGTCACAGGCTTTGTGTCGATTGCGCGTGATATAACGGATCGCCGGCGTATGGAA
Source organism: Syntrophaceae bacterium UBA5764 (assembly GCA_002418825.1). Taxonomy (GTDB): domain Bacteria; phylum Desulfobacterota; class Syntrophia; order Syntrophales; family Smithellaceae; genus UBA4810. The sequence continues at coordinate 24,105 of DIEW01000056.1, forward strand.
GATGAATTACGCAATAGCGCGCAAAAGTATCGTACTATACTAGAAGATATGAACGATATGTACTACGAACTTGACCTTAAAGGAAACATGACTTTTTTCAATAAAGCATTATTATCGCTTACCGCACGCTCTCCGGAAGAACTCCAAGGTATGAACTTCAGGGATTATATGAGTTCTGAAGGTTCGGAAGACGCGCTCAAAATTTTTGGAGAAATATATAAAACGGGCAAGCCAAGACTGTTTGTTAACGAGATTGTCACAAAAACTGGAGAAGTGAAATATTTTGAATCCCAGGCGGGCCTTTTACTTGATGAAAATAAACAACCTATCGGGTTTCGGGGCATAGCTCGCGATATTACCGACCGCAAGAAAGCCCAGGATGAACGTGATCAAGTGCTTGCCAGATTGAGGAAGACATTGGGAACAATGATTCAGGCAATGTCAGTGGCGGTGGAAGCAAGAGATCCCTATACATCAGGCCATCAACGAAGGGTTGCTGCCCTTGCCCGTTCTATTGCCGCGGAAATGAATCTCTCCCGCGATCAAATTGAAGGGATTCGTATGGCTGCTTCTATTCACGACATGGGCAAAATATCAATTCCCGCGGAAATTTTAAGTATGCCCAGGAAATTATCAAAACTGGAATTTGACCTTGTTAAAACGCATTCGCAAGCAGGCCATGATATTATCAAAGATATTGATTTTCCTTGGCCTATTGCCAATATTATTTTACAGCATCACGAGCGTATAGACGGATCTGGATATCCTCATGGATTAAGAGGTGACAATATTTTGCTGGAAGCGCGTATTTTGGCGGTAGCCGATGTTGTCGAGGCGATGGCTTCGTATCGACCGTACCGTCCTGCCTTAGGTTTGGATACGGCTCTGGAAGAAATAACCAGAAACAAAAATATACTTTATGATGGTGAAGTCGTAGAGGCTTGCTTGAAAATTTTTCGAGAAAAAAAATACGAATTTACGTGATATGCCACCTTTGAAGTTTGTCGTTATGCCCCCGACAATTTAGAACGTGTGTTTTAAAAAATTCCTTCCAATACCGCGCCGCAGTTGATGCATTGATTTCCTGACAGATTGATTTTCAATATTTTAAAGCCGTAGCGTTCGATTAAAAGTTTGTGACAATTGAAGCAATAAGTGTTTTCGCCTTTATCTCCCGGCACGTTGCCGCTGTAGACGTATTTCAAGCCGGCTTGTTTTCCTATTTCCACCGCTTTGTGCAATGAGGAAACAGGTGTAACCGGCAAATCGCGTTTTTTAAATAGCGGATGAAAACGGCTGATGTGCCATGGTGTTTCCGTGCCCAGTGAAACGATAAATTCCGCGATGTCTTTTAACTCTTCTTCGCTGTCGTTTAGCGTGGGAATGAGCAGCGTGGTAATTTCTATCCAAATACCCAATGCCTTCATTTTTTTAAAGCTATCCAAAACAGGCGCAAGCTTTGCGCCGCATTGGTTTTTATAAAATTCATTGCGGAAGGATTTCAAATCAACATTAGCGGCGGAGAGATACGGCGCGGCCATTTCAATCATCTCTGGAGTCATAAAGCCGTTGGTGACAAACACGTTTTTAATATCATGCTCGCGGGCAATCTTGGCAGTATCGTATGCCAGTTCAAAATAGACGGTTGGTTCAGTATAAGTATAAGCGATTGTTTTGCAGCCGCTTTTTTTTGCTTGCCGGATAATGCTTTCAGGAGCAACTTCATCGCCTACTATCATGCGCATGGCGCGCGGCATTTGTGATATTTCATGATTCTGGCAAAAAGCGCACGCAAAATTGCATCCCGCCGTGGCGATAGAATAAGAAAGAGATCCGGGCATAATATGAAAGAAAGGTTTTTTTTCGATGGGATCAATGTTTTCCGCCACCAGTGTTCCGTAAACCAGGGAATAAAGGACACCGTCTCTGTTTTCTCTGACACCGCAGATGCCTCTTCTATCAGGCTTTATCCTGCAACGGTGCGCGCACAAATTACAGCGTACACTCTTATTGTCTTGCTTTTCATAGAGAAGCGCTTCTCGAATCATTTCTGCATCTCTTGTACCATGTCCCGCGCGGTGCCGGGTGCTGCTCTTTGAGCTTTTCTATTCATATTAAATGATTCCATGAGGGGGGTTTGAACGGTCTGAAAAGTGTATTTAACCGGAACAACAAGACCGGTGAAAGCGCCCAAAGGATTGTTTTCCAGCGGCAGCATTTCCTCCAACTCTTCAAAAAAGCTGTATACAAAGGCGGGGAAATAAAGGACACTGCCCCATTTTATTTTAGTATTACCGATTGTACCTTCCACCATGCACTTGATTTCATTTAAACGGAAAAAGCGTATTTCCTGGGAAAGAGGTAACCCGAAAAGTTCTTTGAGTCTTTGTTTTGTTCCCGCCAGGGTTAGATTGTTTAAAAAACCGATAAATACACGGCCGCGGCATACACGGATCGCCTCGCTGAGGACTTTTTTGGGATTTTTCGCTGTTTCTAGAACATTAATTAAAGTTACAATATCAAATTCATTATCGGAAAAGGGTAGATCATCAGCTTTGCCCGTAACTATCTCGGTGTCGGCCCCTAATTTATTTTTAACCTTTTGTAGTATTTGTGCGGAAGGGTTAATGCCGGTTACCGAACACCATTTTTCCTTGAAAATTTGTAAATGGTCGCCCGTATCGCAGTTTACATCCAATATCCTTTCCCCGGAGCACGGGGCCACTAAATATAATATTAATTCTTTCTGACGGGAAAAGATGTACTGCCCGAAAGCCGATTTCAGGTTTTTCCTGGGTAAATTAGCCGTATTTTGGTCAAAGACCATGAATGATTTTCCTCCTGAAAATTGAACGAAAAATCATATAAACTTAGGGCAATACATATCAAATTATACTAATTTTTTAAAGAAAATGTAATGCAGGATATCTGTGTTTATTAGCCGCCGATGGCGGACATATTGCGCTGACATTTTCTCAAATTTTCAGATCCACAAATTATATCATGCTGTTTTGGTTTCAGCGCTATCACTTCGTTTATCGCGTTTTGCAACTCGGTATCGCTGCAATTTCCCCTGAGCAATTTTTTTAAATCAAATTCTTCTTCTCTGAGCAAACATGAACGGAGCTTACCGTCTGCCGTTAGGCGCAAACGGTTGCACGTGGCGCAAAAATGGCCGCTTAACGGACTGATAAACCCAATTTCACCCTGTCCCCCACGAATTTTAAATACTTGGGCCGGACCATCTGCCTTATTTTTTTCATTTTCTATATTTTCCAGTACGTATTTGGTGGAAATTTTATTCATAATATAATCAACGGACAAATAATTTTCCGCGTGGAATTTCTGCGCCTGCCCGATAGGCATCAGCTCAATAAAACGTATCTGAAAAGGCTTATCAAAAGCCATTTTTGCAAAATCCAGAATTTCATTATCATTAAAACCGTTAATGGCAACGGTATTTATTTTGATCGGCGAAAATCCGACTTCGTCCGCTTTTGTTATGCCACGCAAAACGGCCTGCAAATTACCGCCACAGGTGACTTGAGCGTATTTTTCTTTGTCCAGCGAATCAAGACTGATATTTATACGGTGTATTCCCGCGCGAAAAATGTTTTCGGCAAATTCGTCTAGCAGAATACCGTTTGTCGTCAGGCCCATATCCTGAAGGCCTTTGATTTTGTTTAATGCAGAAATAAAATCAACAAAACCTTTTCTTACCAGCGGTTCGCCGCCGGTTACCCTGACTTTAATAAGTCCCATATTTATCGCCACAGAAACTATTCGGATAATTTCTTCGTATCGAAGGATGTCGTCATGACCCTGCAGGGAAATTCCTTGTTTCGGACGACAGTAGGTGCAGTGCAAATTGCATCTGTCGGTAATAGAAATACGCAAGTAGTTAATTTCTCTTTTAAAATTGTCACGCATAAAAATAAGTTAAAATCTCTTTTGTTCTGTGGACAAATAGCATAATCGCTAAAACAATACAACTTACGAATATTGTGAAACGTGGCTTGATTTAATGTTTTTGCTCACGCCAACGGCCATTTCGTTTTTGTCTGGTATGGATAGCTTCAAAGTACGTTATCGGCGTGTTCTGAATGTTCTTGACAGGGAAAATATTCTTTATTAAACGAAAGCAGATTTAAATACGTCATTTTTGCAAAAGACAGGTAATAAATTGGGAAAAATATGAAAAAAATACCTATTACCCAGACGGGTTTCAATAAGTTAAAACGGGATTTGGAAGTATTGAAAAATGTATTCATCCCGGAAAATATACGGGATATTGAAGTGGCGCGCGCACATGGAGATATTTCCGAAAACGCAGAATACGCGGCGGCAAAAGAAAGGCAATCTTATCTGCACGGAAAATTGCAGGAGTTGGAAAATAATCTGGCTATGTCCGACGTTATCAGCTTAAAAGGACTGAGCAGCGATAAGATTGTATTTGGCTGTTTTGTAACGATTGCCGATACCGATGGTGGAGAAAAGATAAAATACCAGATGGTGGGTCCATTGGAATCAGATATTAATCAAAACAGAATATCCGTGACATCACCTATAGGCAAGGCGCTTATCGGCAAGGTTATCGGTGATGAAATCAGCGTGAAAACGCCCGGTGGCACAAGGAATTTTGAAATTATCGATATCTCCGTTGAATAAAATCAAAAATTTTTTATGTTGATTTTGGAAGAGATGCAAAAAATACCTAATCCAGAATGATGGTCGCGTCTACGGCGCAAGGTCCAGATGACGAAATGATCACGGGGTTGATATCGATTTCCTTAATCTGTGGATGTGAAAAGCCAATCGTGCCTAAAGCGATAAGAAATTCGGAAAATTTGTCTTTGTCCACCGGAGGGCTGTTGCGGAACCCCTCCAACAGTTTTTTTGCCGGGAAGCGCTCCATAAGGTGCAGAGCGTCCGCTTTTGTCATTGGGGCGACCGCAAAGACGGATTGAGAGAAAATTTCCGCCATGAACCCTCCCACCCCCATCATTACCGCGGGTCCAAAATGAGGGTCTTGGAGCATTCCCAAAATAATTTCCGCTTTTCCCTCTATTTGTTTTTGCAGCAAAACAAAGCCGTTTTGATTCATTAACGACATCAAATGTGTGAAGGTAATCTCCGCAACATTATTGTCGGTAATATTCAGGCGCACAAGCCCTTTTTCTGTCTTGTGGACTGTTCCCGTCAAGATTCCTTTCATCACCAAAGGATAACCTAGTTTATGTGCGGCTAACATACATTCTTCAAGTGTTTTAGCGGTTTTTTCCTCGACGACGGGAATCCCGTATGCTTGCAAGATTTTTTTGGAAGTATGTTCATCGAGCGGACCATGAGCTGTTTTGATAACTTTAAGCGTATCATCAGGTACCATCTCGCGTGAAGCAGCTTCTACTTTAACGGCAGAAAATTCATACCTTTCTTTCTGGTGAATTACAGCGGAAAGGCATTCTACCGCACGTTCCAGCTCCTGAAACAGGGGCACACCGTGTTCACGAGCCTGCGTCTGTGCTTCAAAAGCCGCGTCCCGCAGGCCGAAGAGCCAAATAAAGATAGGTTTACCTGAAATACTGGATTTTTTTGCGATTTCCGCCATGTCGAAAAGCACAGTTGCATTTCCCGCAAAGCCGCAAAGCAGGATTGCGTCAACCCCTGTATCGGAAAGCAGAGCGTTCAGCGCATTTTTGTAAACATCTATTCCTTTACCCATGCTGGCTTCTATTGCCGGCCAGATGTCTACGGGGTTGTTTACCGGCATCCAATTGGGAAAAATCTTTTCCAGAGATTTTATTGTTGACGGGCCGAATTTCGCCAAGGACAATTTGTATTGTTCGACAAAATCTGTAGCCATAATTCCCGCCCCGCCGCTTGACGTCAATATTGCGACTTGCCCGTGACCGTCAGGCCGTCTTGGATGAACAGCGAGACACCGGCAAAGGTCCACCATTTGTTTGAAATCGTGCGCTTCAGTGACGCCGGCTTGAGACAGGGCTCCTTCGATTATGCGGTTGTTACCGGCCAGGGCTGCCGTGTGACTTATGGCGGCTTGCGCACCACTGGCGCTTTTTCCCCCTTTTAAAACAACAATTGGTTTGGAGCTTTTGCGGCATAAACCGACAAAACGACGGCCATCGACAATTGATTCCAGATACAGACCGATTACTTTTGTTTGTGCATCCTGCTCCATGTATTCAATCAGGTCGCATTCATCGACATCTATCTTGTTTCCCACGGAGCATACTTTATTGATGCCCGTTATGCGGTTACTGACGATATCCATAAGAAAACCACCGGAAAGCATCCCGCTTTGCACGATGAGCGAAACATGGCCGGGTATAAGACCGTCTTTGATCGCTTCCGGCGCCATAAAGGAAAAAACGTGGCCTTTCACGCCGTCGACCAGCCCCATGCAGTTTGGGCCCCACAGACGAATGCCGGTTTTTTGTTTGATTTCTAGAAGCTTGTTTTGCAGTTCCACGCCTTCGGCACCTATTTCCGCAAAACCCGCCGATTCGATAATGACTCCGGGAATATTTTTGGCGGCGCAATCCGATACCGCCCGCGGCACTTCTCTGGCGGGAACAAAAATGATCGCCGCATCTACACTCCCCGGTATTTCTTGCGTCGAGGGATAACATGGCAGGCCTTCCATGGTTTTATATTTTGGGTTTACAGGGTAAATATTGCCTTTGAAAGTATTGATCAGATTTTTGAGTATGAAGTTTCCGCCCTTAAACGGGTTAGACGATGCACCAATGACAGCTACACTTTTAGGTGAAAAGAAAAATTCCATTAAAAAAATATCCCAAAATAAAGCAGTGGTTTACGTGCAAATAAACGTGTAAAAAACAAAGCAGCACATACCTTGTACGTGCTGCCTTATCTTAACATATTCTTTTTAAACTGGTTTGTTTATCAAAAAAATTACTTTACTTAATCGATTCTTTTTCCGCAACACTTATGCGAGCGATAGCTCGCATCAACGCAGCACGAACCTTTTCGTATTCTTCATTATCTCTGGCAATTTTGGCCAGCCGGGTTTCAGCATTATCCCTTGCTCTTCTTGCTCTGGTTAAATCAATCTGGTCGGACCTTTCCGCTGTTTCGATCAATATAGTAACTTTATTGGCGGTAACTTCAGCGTAGCCGGTATTAACAGCGTAATTAACTTTTTTATTATTTCGGGTGAAACTCATCTGGCCGATATCCACGGAGCTTAAAAGCGTCTCATGACCGCGCAACACGCCGAATTCACCTTCCGTGCCGGGGACGGTGACCTCTTCTACATTGCCTGAAAAAACCATTTTTTCCGGTGATACAATTTCCAGCATTAATTCATCCGCCATTTGATCTCCTCCAAATTAAAAAAACTACTGGCTGATTTTTTTGGCTTTTTCCACGGCTTCTTCAATTCCGCCGACCATCCAGAAAGCCTGTTCGGGCAAATCGTCGTGTTTGCCTTCCAAAATTTCTTTAAAACCGCGTACTGTATCGGCAACCGAAACGAATTTTCCTTCCGTTCCGGTAAATTGTGCGGCGACAAAGAAGGGCTGAGACAAAAATCTCTGGATTTTTCTCGCGCGGCTCACGGTGAGTTTATCCGCTTCGGACAACTCATCCATGCCCAAGATGGCGATGATATCCTGTAAGTCTTTATATTTCTGCAGTGTAACCTGCACTTGGCGCGCCACCTGATAATGCTCTTCGCCCAGCACCAGCGGGTCCAGAATACGAGAAGTTGAATCCAGCGGATCCACGGCGGGGTAGATACCCAGCTCGGCAATAGGACGCGATAAGACGACCGTTCCGTCCAAATGCGCGAATGTTGTTGCCGGCGCGGGATCGGTCAAGTCGTCGGCGGGAA
>DIEW01000092.1 GCA_002418825.1 Syntrophaceae bacterium UBA5764
CTCCAGCCCCATGCCCGTGTCGATGCTGGGTTTGGCCAGGGCAGTCAGTTTGCCGTTTTCATCGCGGTTGAATTGCGTGAAAACCAGATTCCATACTTCCAAATGGCGGTCACATTCACAATAAATGTCGCATTCGGGACGCCCGCATCCCGTGCCTTTTCCCTGATCATAAATAATCTCGGAACAGGGACCGCAGGGGNNCCATCATCCAGAAATTGCTTTTCTCATCCATGCGGACGATACGCTCGGCCGGAATTTTCATTTTTTTGTTCCAGATTTCAAACGCCTCGTCATCTTCTTTGAATATCGTCACCCAAAGTTTTTCTTTCGGCAGCCTCATCACTTCGGTCAGATATTCCCACGCCCAGGCGATGGCTTCTTTCTTGAAATAATCGCCGAAGGAAAAATTGCCCAGCATTTCAAAAAACGTGTGATGGCGAGCTGTCACGCCGACATTTTCCAGGTCATTATGTTTGCCACCGGCACGGGCACATTTCTGGCAGGAAGTCGCCCGCGTGTAACCGCGGTTTTCCAGGCCCAGAAAAATGTTTTTGAACTGCACCATTCCGGCGTTGGTGAAAAGCAGCGTCGGGTCGTCTTTGGGCACCAGAGAAGAACTGGCAACCAGCGTGTGTTTCTTTTCCGTGAAATATTTTAAAAAACTTTCTCTTATCTGGTCACCCGTCATCACTATCGAAATCTCCTTGTGCAATATTTCCCAATTTCTGCAAAATCAATCCCGCCGGAAAACCTCTCCTCAGCAGGCTTTGGAATATCCTTTGTTTTTCCTTTTGCGGCGACAACTCCGGTCCTTTTTTTACCGATTTTTTTTTATTAACTAAAAATTCAGCCGCTTCTTCTTCCGAAATCTCCTGTCGCGCTTTTTCTACGGCCTCTCCAATCAAATCTCCCTCGATGCCTTTTTCCCGCAGGCTCAGAATAATTTTTTTGTTTCCCCAGAGCTTATTTACGGCCAGATTGCGCGCCCATTGCCGCGCAAACGATTCGTCATCCAGATACTTCAATTCGCGAAGTTTTTCCAGAACTTCTTCCACGACAGGCGGGGAAAAACCTTTTTCCCGCAGTTTTTTCTTCAGTTCTTTTTCGCTGTGCGGCCGCAGCGACAGAAGACGATAAGCTTTTTGCTGGGCCGCCGCCGCGTTAAACGCTTTCACTTATTCTTCTTCCTGCGCCTCGACTGTCTTCATGCCCAGCTTAGCCCGGATTTCATCTTCCATCTGCTTCATGATATCCCGGTTCTCTTTCAGAAATACGCGGGCATTGTCTCTCCCCTGCCCTATACGGTCACCTTTATACGAATACCAGGCGCCGCTCTTTTCCAGAATGCCGTGCTCCACCGCCAGATCCAGAACATCACCTTCTCGGGAAATTCCTTCACCGAAAATAATATCGAATTCCGCCTCACGAAACGGAGGCGCCAGTTTATTTTTCACGACTTTAACTTTTGTTCTGAAACCGGTAACATCCTGCCCGGATTTGAGCGACGTCATTTTTCGGATATCGAGCCGCTGTGACGCGTAGAATTTCAGCGCGTTGCCGCCAGTGGTTGTCTCCGGATTGCCGAAGAAAACGCCTATTTTCATGCGCAGCTGGTTGATAAAAATGACGGTTGTTTTGGATTTGCTGATACTGCCGGTAAGCTTGCGCAGCGCTTGCGACATAAGACGCGCCTGCAGTCCCATTTGCGCGTCGCCCATGTCTCCTTCCAGCTCGGCCTTCGGCACCAACGCCGCCACGGAATCAATCACCAGAACATCCAGCGCGCCGCTGCGCACCAGCGTTTCGGCAATTTCCAGAGCCTGTTCGCCCGTGTCCGGCTGGGAAATAAGAAGGTCGTCTGTGTTCACGCCGATTTTTTTCGCATATCCCACATCCAGGGCGTGCTCCGCATCAATATACGCCGCCAAGCCATTTTGCTTTTGCGCTTCCGCCACAATGTGCAGAGCCAGGGTGGTTTTACCTCCGGATTCCGGCCCGAATATCTCCACAACCCTGCCCCGCGGAACGCCGAAAGTGCCCAGCGCGATATCGAGGCTTAAAGAACCGGTTGATATGGCCGGAATATCCGTGATTTGTTCACCGCCGCCCAATTTCATGATGGAGCCCTTGCCAAACTGGCGCTCAATTTGCGTGATGGCTAAATCCACCGCTTTTGTTCTATCTGTGTCTGCGCGCATAGTGTCATGCCCTCCGTTAATCTTTTTATTTGAAATATTTTTTGTTTTTTTCGCGCTCATAATTTTTAACCGGAAAAATTAAAAGTTGCCAGCTTTGAATAAATCGCTCCCTGCGGGGCAAGTTTACTCTGGAACAATACCACTTCCTTGCAGATAAATTCACCGGCGCGGTAATCGACGAAACTGCGCAGCGCCTCGTTGACTCCGGAAACATCTCCCGGATTTTTAACGCGCCCCAAAGTAAGATGAGGCCGGAATCTTCTCGCCTCCCTCGCAAACCCGATTCCCTGAAAATCCTCCTCCAATTGCGTCTGAAAAACCGTTAGTCTTTCCATATCACCCGCCACTCCCAACCAGAGCACGCGCGGCCTTTTACTGTCCGGAAAACAGCCTGTATTCTCTATTTTTAGAGATAAGGGAGAAATTGAAGCTACCCGTTTTTTCACTACAGCGCAAATATTTTTTACATCATTCTGGCCGACATTTCCGAAAAATTTCAACGTCAGATGATTTCCCTGAGATCTCGTCCAGCTTACCCTTCCCGATATTTCTTTTTTCAATTTTTCCTGCAGGATTCCGGCTGCTTCCAGAATCCCGGCAGGAGGCTCTATCGCCAGAAAAGCGCGGATCTTTTTTTCGTCATCACCCATTTATTTTTCCTTCACCGGACAAATAATCGTAAATCATCATCAGCGCCGCTTCGGAAAAAACAAGCTTGTTGCGCTTTCTGTCCCAGCGAAAAGCAAAATGGCGGCAGACAGTTTTTTTTGCATCGGTCAGCGCCAGATAAACAGTCCCCACCGGTTTTTCTTTGGAACCGCCTGAAGGCCCGGCAATGCCCGTCGCGGAAAGCCCCAACTCAGTCCCGGCAAGTTTGCGCACGCCTTCGGCCATTAAATGCGCCGTCTCTTCGCTTACCGCGCCGTGCTTTTCCAAAACGGCCGCGGGAACGCCCAGCAATTCCATTTTAGACTTGTTGCTGTAGGTAACCAGACCTCTTTCCAGAAAATCAGAACTTCCCGGCACATCCGTCAGACGGCTGGCAATCAATCCTCCCGTGCAGGATTCCGCTACCGCCAGCGTCAGTTTCTTCTCCAGAAGAATACCGGCGACAACTTCTTCCAGCGTTTTGTCACCGTAATAGAAAATATTCTTTTTCAGCCGGGCAGTGATTGCTTCCTGCGCCCGCTTTAATCTATTTTCCGCCTCTTCCTGATTTTTATGGCGGGAAATGATGACCAGATGGTTTTCCGGAAAGACGGGATAAAAACCGACGCTCACGCCCAGGGAATTAAAATCAACATCTTTGAGCGCGTTATCCACCGCCGCTTCGGAAAGGCCGAAGGTTTTTATCGTTTGCTTGGCCACATGCAACTGTCCCTGCGGGAAATGCTCGCGCAAAACAGGCAAAACTCCTTCGGGCATCATTCTTCTTGCTTCCGCGGGCACACCGGGAATAACAAAAACAAGTTTCCCTGCCACGTTTAAGAAAAATCCCGCCGCTGTGCCTACAGGATTGGCAATCACTTTCGCGCCCTGCGGAAACATTGCCTGCTTGGCGTTGTTTTCTATCCAGCGCAGATTGTATCTGGTAAAAATAGCTTTTATATTATTTAGCACGTTTTCATCGGTATAAAGAGGCAGGCCAAAAGCGGCGGCTATCGCCGCCGAAGTTATATCATCAGCCGTAGGCCCCAAACCGCCGGTGCAGATCACGGCATCGGAAAGCGAAAGCAGATAATTGAGGCGTTCTTTGATTTTCGTAAAATCATCGCCCACGGACATGATTGCCTCCACACTCCAGCCTTCCTGATTAACCTCGCACGCGATAAAAGAAGCGTTGGCGTCAGCCGTGCGTCCGGAAATCAATTCGTTGCCTATTGTCAGAATAGCAATTTTCATAATACACCAAAAATCAATAAAAGCAGTAATATCGCGGCAGTGTAAATTCCCGCGCCGACATCATCGGCCACCACGCCCCAGCCGCCGGGAAACTCCTGAAACCGGCGCAATGGAAACGGTTTAAAAATATCAAAAATACGAAACAGGACAAAAGCCAGCAAAAGATTCAAAAAATTTATCGCCACCGGCAGCAGGGCAATTTGAAATCCCGCGATTTCATCAATGACAATGCGCTGGTCGTCTTTTTTGCCATAAATTTCCTCCGCGCGGTGGGAAACATAAACGGCAACACCCGTTAAAAATATTACAAATAAAAACCGTAAAATCCAGTGCAGGGGCAAAAAAGCCAGGCAAATCAAAGCTCCCACGAGCGTTCCGGCCGTCCCCGGCATCACGGGCGAAAGGCCCGCGCCGAAGCCGGTGGCTATTATTTTGATAACTTTTTCGCTTGTAACCATTCTGGAGCGCCCGGATAAAATATTAATTATTTTCAGCTAGTTAAGTTTTTTACAGGCTAGCTTCTTTTTTCTTGCCTGTCAAATATTTTTGCCGGTGTTTTTAAGCCTGCTCTTTTTATCTTCAACAAAAACTCTTGACAATAGAACAATCGTTCTATAGCATAGCGGCCATGAAAGTCAAGCGAACTTTACCGGACGTGGAAAAAAAGATTTTCGCCTTTTTCCGGCGTAACCGGCGCATGCCGACTTACTCGGAAATGGTGGAGATTTTCGGCGTGCGCTCCAAAAGTGTCGTCCACTTCTGGGTGAAAAAATTAATCAGCGCGGGGGCGCTCCAAAAAGACGCCAAGGGATTTCTGGCGCCCGCGCGCCTGTCGCTGGCGTTGCCCCTGGCGGGAGATGTCTGCGCCGGATTCCCCTCGCCCGCGGAAGAAGAGCTGCGCGATGTAATTTCCTTTGACGAATATCTCGTCAACCGGCCCGAAAATTCTTTTCTCTTATCCGTCACCGGCGATTCCATGTCGGGCGCGGGCATTATGGACAAAGATTTGGTGATTGTGGAGCGCGGCAGAGAGCCGAAAAACGGCGATATCATTCTGGCGGAAGTGGACGGCAACTGGACGATGAAATATTTTTGCAAAAAAGGGAAAGCAGTAACGCTGGAGGCGGCCAATCCCAAATATCCGACGATTATTCCTAAAGAAGAGTTACGCATCGCGGGGGTGATTACCGCCGTGGTACGCAAATATCATAAATAATTTTTTTAGAAAAACAGAGGAAAGCCTATATGCAAAGCAAAATTATCTTTTTTGAAAATCCTTTTGAAGCGGGAAGCATGGATAAACCAGAAACCTACCATCTAGCAAAACTGCTCCACAAGTTTCGCCGATTTATCGAATACAGCGATTGGGATGAACGTCTGCTGAAGTGCGAAAAATACGTCAATTGGTTTTCCTATGGCATTATTGCCGCATCGGCTCTCATCTTTCTTCCTGTCTGTATATCGATCCTGACCCGCTAAACTCGCCTTATCATATGAGGGGCTTGAAAATGATTCAGCCTAAAATTAATCATTTAACATCTTTCAAAGAAAAAACTGCGGCGGCAGCCTCTCCGGCGATAAGTGTTGTTATGCCGTTGTTGACAACTGATAACAAACCGAAACTCCTTGAACAACTTAGCCAGGCAATGCGTTCCAGACACTATAGCCGCAAAACTGAAGCGACGTATATTCACTGGATTAAGCGGTTTATTTTCTTTCACCATGTCCGACATCCGAAAGACATGGCCGAACCGGAAATCAATGCTTTCTTAACCCATCTGGCAGTAAAGGAACATGTAAGCGCCTCAACACAGAATCAGGCATTATGCGCAATTATCTTTCTCTACAAGTATGTTTTAAACCGTAAGATTGGTGATATCGGGGAAGTTATCCGCGCAAGAAATCCGGTAAGATTGCCTGTTGTTATGACCAAGGACGAAGTTAAAGCTGTGCTGAGTAACCTAACGGGCGATAAATGGATTATTGCCTACCTTATGTATGGCGCAGGTCTCAGATTGATGGAGTGTTTGCGTTTGAGAATTCAAGACCTGGATTTTAGCAAGAACCAAATAATCGTCAGGAGCGGCAAAGGTGATAAAGATCGTATAACGATGTTTCCCGAATCGGTCAAAAAACCATTAATAGAGCATTTAAGCAAAGTTAAGAAAATTCATGAATCCGATATTGCCAATGGTTTCGGCCGTGTGCTCTTGCCGGATGCTTTAGTGCGCAAATATACAAATGCTTCCAAAGAATGGCGTTGGCAATGGGTGTTTCCACAGGAGACTTT
>DIEW01000036.1 GCA_002418825.1 Syntrophaceae bacterium UBA5764
TGACGGCCATCGGTTTGCCGCACAACGCACAAACCTCGTTCGTGATGACGGTTTCCTGCGGCGTTATTTTGCCGTCTTTGCTTATTTTTTTGATGTTTTTACATTCCGGGTAGCCGGTGCAGCCGANNCGTAGCGTCCGCGTTTGACGGCCATTGGCTTGCCGCACAATTCACAGACCTCGTTCGTTGTCGGTGTTTCCTGCGCGACGATGTCGCCGTTTTCGTCTTTGGCTATATTCATGGTGTTCTTGCATTCCGGATAGCCCGAACAGGCCAGAAACTGCCCGAAACGCCCTTCCTTGACTACCATGTCCTTGCCGCATTTGTTGCATTGAATATCGGTTGTGTGGTTCTTCACGTGTTGAACTTTGCCGTTTTCATCATGGGTGAAATTCATAGTGTTTTTGCATTGGGGATAATTGGAACAGCATAAAAACCGTCCATTTTTTCCCCATCTGATTACCATGGGTGAATTGCATTTCTCACAGATCAGATCCGTGGGGGTTTCTTCACGTTTGATGTCCCTCATTTCGTTCTTTGCCTTTTCCAGTTCCTGTGTGAACGGATGATAAAATTTGGTGAGCGTCTCCACGCGCTTGCTCTTGCCTTCTTCAATCAGGTCCAGTTTGTTTTCCATGTCCGCCGTAAAAGCCACATCGAGTACGGAAGGGAAGCTTTTTACCAATAGTTCGGTGACAATGATTCCCAGTTCAGTAGGGAAGAATCTCCCTTTTTCCAGCCGTACGTATTCACGCTCCTGAATCGTGGAAAGAATCGCGGCATAGGTGCTGGGGCGGCCGATGCCTTTTTCCTCCAGTTCGCGCACCAGCGAGGCTTCCGAAAAACGGGGCGGCGGCTGGGTAAATTTTTGCTGCGTCTCCAGTTTAAGCAGTTTTAACTCTTCTTTTTCCTTTACCTCCGGAAGCAGTTTATTCATCCCGTTTTCTTCTTCTTTTTCCTCTTTGCCTTCTGTGTAAACAATCGTGAAACCGGCGAATTTCATAACCTGTCCCTGTGCGCGGAAAATGCAATGTTCGCCGGCGATATCAATGGTGGTTTGGTCGAAGAGGGCCGGATTCATCTGGCTGGCAACAAAACGGTTCCAAATAAGTTGATAGAGCTTGAATTCATCATTCGTCAAATATTCTTTGATGCCCTGCGGCTTGTAGGAAATACTTGAGGGTCTGATAGCTTCATGGGCATCCTGCGCCTTTTGCGCGTTTTTATAATACAGAGGTTTGGGCGGCAGGTATTCGGCGGAATAATTTTCCCTGATATAGTTGCGCACGGCGGCCATTGCTTCGTCGGCAATCCGGTAAGAGTCGGTACGCATATATGTGATCAGGCCGACGGAGCCTTCTTTGCCCAACTCAATGCCTTCGTAGAGTTTTTGGGCGATACGCATGGTTTTCTTGGCGGAAAATCTCAAAGAGCGTGACGCCTCCTGCTGCAATTTGCTGGTGGTAAAAGGAGGCAGCGCCGAACGCTTCAGTTCCTTTTTTTCCAGCTTTTTAACGACAAAAGCCGCTTTTTTTAGCGTATCGGCCAGTTGTGAGGCCTGTTCCCCGTTAACGATTTTCGCCTTTTTGCCGTCGATTTTGATGAGTTTTGCTTCAAAGACCGGAGGATTGCTTCCTTCAAATTGCGCCAGCAGGTTCCAGTATTCTTCTGGGATGAAGCCGTTTATTTCTTTTTCTCTCTCGCAAATCAGCCGCACCGCGACGGATTGCACACGGCCGGCGCTCAATCCTCTTTTTACTTTGTCCCATAAAATGGGGCTTATCTGATAACCGACGAGACGATCCAAAATACGGCGGGTTTGCTGCGCTTCGTATTTATCGAAGTCCAGCCCCCGCGGTTTTTCCAGAGCTTCCAGAACTGTTTTTTTAGTAAGGTCGTTGAACAGGACGCGATAGATAGTTTTACTCTTGTCTTTTACCACTTCAGCAATGTGCCAGGCAATTGCTTCCCCTTCACGGTCAGGGTCGGGAGCGAGATAAATGCGTTCTGCTTTTTGGGCCGCTTTTTTCAGTTCATCAATTGTTTTTTTCTTTGTTTCAATTACTTTATAAGTCGGTTCGAAATCTTTTTCCAAATCAATGCCCAGCTTGCTTTTAGGTAAATCCTTGATGTGCCCCATGGAAGCAATGACATTAAAGTCGGAACCGAGAAACTTTTTTATTGTTTTAACTTTGGTGGGAGATTCCACCACGATTAGTGAATTTGCCATACCCATCCTTTACATATTGCCGCACCCTATAAATGACAGTTTTCAATTTGTAAAGATAAATTATTATCTTCGGGAAAATAGTTTTCCGTGATGCTGAGTTATTAAATCTTTTAATTCCAAAGACATCAGGGTGCCCAAAACATCCGCAGGCGGCGCGCCCGTGGCGGTGATAATATCATCAACGTGGATATTTTTTTCGGAAATTAAGTCAAAAATCTGTTTTTCCGCCGCAGTAAGATCGGGTTGCCTTTCCGTCTGCCGGTTATTGTTTGCGGAGCTTGCCGGAGATTTGAGATTTTTCATTTTTCCCAGCTGGGGAATAATTTCTTCCAGTATATCTTCGGCGTTTTCAATCAATTTTGCCCCTTCCTTAATCAGCTTGTTCGTTCCGCGCGAAGTAGGAATTTCCACGCTTCCGGGTACGGCAAAAACTTCCCTGCCCTGTTCCGCCGCCAGCCTAGCGGTAATCAAAGAGCCGCTTTTTTCTCCCGCTTCCACGACTAAAACACCATAAGACATGCCGCTGATGATGCGGTTGCGCGAAGGGAAATTTGCCGCAAGAGGAGGTGTGCCGGGAGGAAATTCCGAGATGACGGCGCCGTTTTCCTTGATTTCAGCGAATAATTTTACGTTTTCCGGCGGATAAATGACATCCAAACCGCTTCCCAGTACGGCGATAGTGCGGCCGTGGGCCGATAGCGCGCCGCGATGCGCTGAGGTGTCTATGCCGCGCGCCATGCCGCTCACTACTGTTATGCCTTTTTGCGCCAGCTCTCGGCTTATTCTTTCTGTCGTGTATTTCCCGTAGGTGCTGGCCGTTCTGGAGCCTACTACGGCCAAGTCAATTTCGTCTTTTTCCAGCTCTCCGTGCACATACAGAAAAGCCGGCCGGTCATAAATATTGGCCAGAAGTGCCGGATAGCACTTATCCCGAAAGGTAATAATATTTATGCTTAATTTATTGAGTTTGTCCAGTTGATGTCGTGCTTTATCCCATTCTTTATAACCGGCGATGCGTGTCGCGCTTTTTTTGCTGATTCCGTCAATTCGCGAAAGTTCTTTCGGAGAAGCGTGAAAAACAGATTCGATGGAATCGAATTTTTCCAGCAAGGAAAATATCGAAGCGTTGCCGATTCCCGGAATGGATTTTAAAGCTATCCAGTATATTAGATTATCGTAAGTCATGGATGATTTTTAATTTAAAAGCCCTGATTTCCGGGCTTCGTTGCTCTTGTGTTGTGGTTTTTGAAAACGAGGGTAAATTACATCTTGTTTGCGCGGCATGTCAAGTGATTTGAGAACAGTGTTTCCTTATAGGCCAATTATTACAGGACGATAAAAAATATCGGAACGAAAAAATCTACCCTTTTGTTTTAAAGCCCAAATAGGTCTGCCGCGTGGATGTTCAAAATGGGTTGCGTAAAACGCGTCTTTGAGTTAAAAACTTAAACGGTCTTTTTGCAGGAGTAATTATGTTGCGGGCAGAAAAAAAAATAATTTTTGTTTTAGTCGCGCTGAGTGCTTTTTTGTTTTGCGTGAAGGCGAGTAATGCGGAAGAAAGTTTGCCGCCCGTGTTATCCATATCGCCGCGGGAGATGAATTTGGGCTCAATCGCTTCCGGAGAAGCAGCCTTTGGATTGTTCACTTTGAAAAATATGGGTTCGGGAAATTTAAGCTGGTCTGTAAAATGTCCGGAGGGTTGGAGGCCGCCGGCGGGAACAGACACGAGTACTTCCCTGCGGAAGAAAACCGATTATTTGCGGGTGGAAATTCTTTCGTTCCCTCTCAACGAACAGTTGGCAGAAGCGCAGCACTCTGTGGAAATGAAACTTGAAACCGAAGATCAAACCTTAATCTGCCGGAAAAAATTGTCCGAAGGTGCGCATAAAGAAGCAATCAAAATAACCTCAGAGGGAGGAAATCGGACTATTTTTGTCACTTTTTTCCTTTCCTCCGTTCAGGAAGAAGCTTTACTGAATTTAAATCCGACAAAGCTCGATATGGGAAGTGTATTGCCCGGAAGGACCGCTTCCAGAAGAGTAACGCTGACGAACAAGGGAAAGGAAATGTTGAATTGGTCGGTGGCCGTGGAGAAATCCAAGCGTGATGAAAATACGGCTGAATTCAAGAAGGGCAGGTACATATCTTTCCTCAGCGATGAAATAACTGAGGAAGGCGCGTATGCGGTTCCTGCTCACCTGAAAGAAATGATGGAACTGGCGGGCAGATGGACGGATAATGAAGGATACCCTTCGGGCGCCGAAGGCGAAAATACAATGACACTGCGTTTCAGCGGAACAGGAATTGTTCTGTATCTTTTAACCTGTCCCGACGCAGACAGCGTTGGTCTTTATTTGGATGAACGGCCTGTTACTGTCGGGAACTGTTCTGAGGTAATTGAAAAGCGCAATGGGGAATTGCCGGTTGCCGCAGGTCTTGCCGATGCTGCTCATGTGTTGACCATCGTCAGCAAAGACAGTCGGGTAATATTTGAAGGCGTCAAAATAATGGGGAAAAAAATAAGCCGTGCGCCGGCGGGCAGCATTGTCATTATACCCACGGCGGGAACAACGCTGACGCAGACCAATTACCTTCAAGTTACTTTTGCCGGCGGAGAACTTGCGCCCGGTTATTATGGCGGCAATATCGTATTTACGGCCAACAACAAACAAACGATTGTCGAGCTTTTTGCCGAGGTATTGCCGGATAATATTACCAAACTTACTGACATTTATCGTTTTTCCAGCGCCGATGATTATCTGTATACGGCAAAGCCTCAGGAAGATGTGGCCAAATTGGGAAGGGGCAATTATAAAAAAGAAGGAATCGCTTTTCGTCTCTATGCGCCGGAGACGCCCGGAACAACCCCTTTTTATAGATGGTATAACACCTGGAAACGCGCCCACTTCTATCATCATGAACAAAGCGGAGGCGGAAAGAACCTTCAGGGATACGTATTTGAAGGAGCTATCGGCAATATCGCGACATCAAAGCTCACGAACAGCAAAGAACTGTATCGCTGGTATAATCCTTCCAGCGGCCGTTATTTTTATACGACGGATACGCGCGCGGCAAATATCAAGAAAAGGGGATATCGTTTCGAAGGTATCGCCGGCTATGTTAAATAAAAGACATTTTCAGCGATTAATCTTGACAAATTAAAGGGGAGAAGTTATTAGGCTAAGTCTTTTTTATGGTCGGGTTTTAATGTTCGCGCCTGTAGCTCAGCTGGATA